>NZ_JBHYVB010000005.1:77993-121302 GCF_042750115.1 Streptomyces sp. NPDC059455 | reverse complement strand
GTCAAAACCCCCAAAAATATGGGCGCCAGCGTCAGTTGTTAAAAACACACACCCGCAAGCCCGCGCCCCGGCGTCGTACGACGGCCCCGAAGGCAGCGTCCCGCCGTCGACCGGCGGCAGGACGGCGGAGGGTGGTGAGCGGGCAGGCGGCGGTGAGCCGTCCGCCGATCCGTACGCCATCGGCCCCGACCAGCACGCCCGCCCGGACGACGAGGCGGCGCGCACCGACAAGGGGCTTCCCAAGCGACGACCGCGGAACGTGGCCCTCCGGGAGCCCGATCCACGGGAGCGGACGGGCTCGGTGAGCGCGGAGGAACTGCGGCGCCGGCTCGGTGGCTTCCAGCGCGGCGCCCGCGAGGGACACCGCGACGCCGCCGCCGAGCTCGCCGCGCGCGGCGAGCCCACGCGCGGCGAGCCCGCGCGAGGGCGCGGGGGACCAGCAGGACAAACGGGGGCGCAGAACGAGGGTGGCACGGTTGAGGAGGCACGCGGGTGAATGCGCCCAGTAGTACCTACGGGTTGAGTCGCGAGGCCCGTAATCTGCACTGGTTGCTGGCGAACCTGGTCGAGGAGGTGCCGGGCGTCCGTTCGGTCGTGGTCGTCTCGACCGACGGGCTGATGCTGCTCTCCTCCGACACACGGCATCACGCCGCGGCCGCGGCGGCCGATCCGTCGGTGCAGGACGGCCCCAAGGGCTCCAGCGCGGATCTGGCGACGATCGTCTCGGGGCTCGGCAGCCTCACGCTCGGCGCGGCGAAGCTGATGGACGCCGGTGGTGTCAAGCAGACGATGGTGGCGATGGACGAGGGCAGTCTGTTCGTCATGTCGATCAGCGACGGTTCGCTGCTGGGGGTGCACGCCACCCCCGACTGCGACATGACCGTCGTCGCCTATCACATGGCGCTGTTCGTGGGCCGGGCCGGACATGTGCTCACCCCCGAGCTCCGCAATGAACTACGCAGGTCGCTGGAGCACGCACAGTGACGACCGCCGGGTCCGACCGGCCCGCCCGTAAACCCGCTCGCGTACGTCCGTACTCACTCACCGGTGGCCGCACCCGCTCCGGCCATGTGCTGCTGGTGGAGACCTTCGTCGCGGCGCTGGAGTCTCCGGACGGACGGCTGGACCTGGCCCCCAGCGGGTTGAACTCCCGGATGCTGCCGGAGATCCGGGCGATCATCGAACTGTGCGCCAGGATGCGCTCCGTCGCGGAGGTCTCCGCGATGCTCAAGATCCCACTCGGTGTGGTGCGCGTCCTGCTCAGTGACCTGGCCGACCAGGGAAAGATCCGCGTCTACGGCACCGGGCGGGGCCCCGGCCAGCCGGACCGCGCGTTGCTCGAAAGGGTGCTCAGTGGACTTCGCAGGCTCTGAGACGATCACGGCGACCCCGCCGGCGACGTCGGAGATACCCGGGGCCGGGATACCCGGGGCCGAGGAGGTGCTCCAGAGGTGGCAGACGGACCGCTCCCGCGCGCCGATCGCCACCAAGATCGTGATAGCGGGAGGCTTCGGCGTCGGCAAGACGACCTTCGTCGGCGCGGTTTCGGAGATCACTCCGCTGCAGACCGAAGCGCTGATGACGCAGGCCAGCGAGAGTGTGGATGACCTCGAGGCGACGCCCGAGAAGCTGACCACCACCGTCGCGATGGACTTCGGCCGGATCACGCTGGAGAACGATCTGGTCCTGTATCTCTTCGGCACCCCCGGCCAGCAGCGCTTCTGGTTCATGTGGGACGACCTGATGCGCGGGGCCATCGGCGCGGTGGTGATGGTCGACACCCGGCGCCTGGACGAGAGCTTCCCTGCGCTGGACTACTTCGAGAGCCTCGGACTGCCGTATGTGGTGGCGGTCAACCACTTCGAGGGGACCCCGCTCTACCAGGCCGAGGACGTACGGGACGCGCTCTCCGTGGCGTCCTCCGTCCCCGTGGTGATGATGGACGCCCGGCGCCGGATCGCGGTCGTGGACGCGCTGCTGGAGCTGGTGAGGCACGCCGTTGACGTGTCACCCGAGTGACGTAACCTCTGCTCCGCCCGTGGGATGGAATGCTCCGTTCCTCTTTCCGGCCCGAGCGTGAGGGAGAGTCGACAGCCATGCGGACGATACTCATCGTGGGTGCCGGTCAGTCCGGCCTCCAACTCGCTCTCGGCCTCCAGTCCCAGGGCTACGAACTCACGCTGATGTCCAACCGGACGGCCGATGAGATCCGCGGCGGGCGGGTGATGTCCACCCAGTGCATGTTCCACACCGCGCTGGGACACGAGCGCGATCTGGGGCTCAACTTCTGGGAGGAGCGGGCGCCGCGGGTCGAGGGCCTCGGGGTCTCGGTCGCCGGGCCGTCGGCTCCCGGGGGCCATCCGCGGGTCGTCGACTGGGTCGGCCGGCTCGACGGCTATGCCCAGTCCGTCGACCAGCGGATCAAGATGGCCGGCTGGATGGAGACGTTCGAGCAGCGCGGCGGCCAGGTGGTCATCCACGGCGCCGCCGTCTCCGACCTGGACGTCCTCGTCAGGAAGTACGACCTGGTGCTGGTGGCCGCGGGCAAGGGCGAACTGGTCTCGCTCTTCGGCCGGGACGCCGCCCGCTCCCCGTACGACACCCCGCGGCGCGCCCTCGCGGTCGCCTATGTGCACGGTCTCGGCCCGCGCCCCGAACACCCCGACGTCGACGCGGTGCGCTGCAACCTCGTCCCCGGCGTCGGCGAGCTCTTCGTGATGCCCGCGCTCACCACCAGCGGCCGCGCCGACATCCTCTTCTGGGAGACCGTCCCGGGCGGTCCGGCCGACGCGTTCCAGGGCATCACCGACCCCTCGGAGCACCTGGAGCGCGTCCTGGAGCTGATGGAACACTTCACGCCCTGGGAGTACGCGCGCGCCACCAAGGTCGAGCTGACGGACGCGGGCGCCACGCTGTCCGGGCGGTACGCGCCGACCGTACGCCACCCGATCGGGCGGCTGCCGGGCGGCGGGCTGGTCCTGGGCGTGGCCGATGTCGTGGTGGCCAACGACCCGATCACCGGCCAGGGCTCCAACTCCGCGGCCAAATGCGCGGCGGCCTATCTGGAGAGCATCCTCGAGCGCGGCGACCGGCCGTTCGACGAGGAGTGGATGCGGACGACGTTCGACCGCTACTGGGAGAGCGCGCGGCACGTCACCAAGTGGACCAACGCGATGCTGGCCCCGCCGCCGGAGCACGTCGTGAACCTCCTCGGCGCGGGGTCCGCCTTCCCCGCCGTCGCCCACCGCATCGCCAACGGCTTCGACGACCCCTCCGACTTCGAGAACTTCTTCTACGAGCCGGAGAAGACGGCCGCCTATCTGGACGAGGTCAGGGAAGAGGCCGAGGCCGCTGAGGCCGCGGCCGCCGAAGCCGAAGCCGAAGCCGAGGCCGACGATGTGGCTGGGGCCGACGACGAGGCCGAGGTGGACGACCACGCGCCCGAGGCCGTCCGGTCCTTCCGCTGACACCGGCCGTAGCCGGAGCCGTCACCGCTTCTTGGCCACCGCGACCGGACCCGGGCGCACCACGCCCTGCAGCGGATTGGAGGCGAGCGGGGAGAGCTTCACCCGCTGGCCGGGGCGCGGCGCCTGGACCACCTGGCCGTTGCCCGCGTACATCGCCACATGGCTCGCCCCCTTGTAGTAGATCACCAGATCGCCGGGGCGCAGCTGGCTGAGCGGCACCCGGGGCAGCCGGCGCCACTGCTCCTGGCTGGTGCGCGGGATGGTCCGCCCGGCATACGCCCAGGCGGAGGAGGTCAGCCCCGAGCAGTCGAAGGAGTTCGGCCCCTCGGCGCCCCAGACGTACGGCTTGCCGATCTGGCTCAGCGCGTAGGCGAGCGCCCGCCGCCCGGCCTCCGCGGACGCCATTCCGGGGCGGCGGCCGGGGGACTGCTGGGGGCGGGGGTTGGGGCGGGGCGCGGTGACGGTGGCCACCGGGGAGGGGGCGCCCGCCCCCGGGGTGTCCCGGCCGCTTCCGGGGGCCGGGGCGGCGCCGGTGCCCGTGCCGCCGTCCGTGCCGCCGTTCGTGGTGGCGGGCGGGCCCGCGGCGCCGTTCGAGGTGCCGTTCGCGGGGCCGAGCGCGCCGGAGGCGAGCAGTTTGCGCTGGGCCTTCGCGGTCTCCTGGCGCTCGCGCTGCGCCACCTGGGCGATCTGCCGGGTGCTGAGCGTGGCCAGCAGCTTCTCGATGGAGCGGAGCTGCTTCTTCACCTTGTCTCGCTGTTTCTTCCGCTTCGCCGCCAGGGACAGCTGTTTGTCCAGCGCGGTCCGCGCCCGGGTGGCGATGGTGTCGGCGCGCCGCTCGCCCTTGGTCAGCCGCTGGATCAGGGCGGCCTCGCGGCCGGCCGCCCGGTCCAGCTCGCGCGCCTCGTCGGCGGCGTTCTCCGGATGCGGGGTGAGCAGGGTCAGCAGGAAACTGTAGGAGGAGAGCGCGCTGTGGCCCTGGTACTGCCGGCGGGCCAGCCGTCCGGCGTCGTCGTGGCTGACGGCGAGCTCCGTACGGGCGTGGACGAGCTGGGTCGTGAGCTCCCGGGTCCTGGTGCGCTGCTTGTGCAGCTTCTCCTCGGTCGCGTTGTACGCCTCCGTCGCCACCTCGGCCTTCCGGTACAGCGTCTTGAGCTGCGTCAGCAGCTCGGACACGGACCGGTCGGCGGGGCGGGCGGGGGCGGCCGACGCCTTGGCCGCCGGAACGGCGGGCACCAGCGCGGCGGCCGCGGTGATCGCCGCCGCGCAGACCGAGCCCACGATCCGTCCTGACACGTGATCACCTCCGGCTCCGAGACGCCTCTGTTCGGCGTCCAGCTCAGCAGGGATCGTGGCATGACGTTCGTATCTTCAGGAGAATTGTGGGCGAGTCGGACGAATACGGTCACCCGTCCGGCGGGCGGTCCGCCCGGCCCGACGGTCAGTTCGGCTTGGACCACGGCCACTTCGGCCCGCCACCCGGCTTCCCCTCCGGGTCGTACTCATAGGCCCAGCCCCGGACCAGGCCCAGCCGCTTGGAGGTGGCGGCGGGAACCCTGCGGTAGACATACACCGTCGGCGGCCCGCCCGCTTCGTCCTCCACCGGCACCTCGTAGGTCTTCGGCGGCTGGCCCGTGAGGCCGACCAGCACCGACAGCACCCGGCCGTCCAGCGGCCCGCCCACGAAGGGCGTCTCCTCGCTTCTCACGGCACGACCGTACGTCTCACGACGGCCGTTCGTCTCACGACGGCCGTTCGTCTCACGACGGCCGTTCGTCTCACGACGGCCGTTCGTCCTCACCGCGACCGTTCGTCTCACCGCGACCGTCTGTCTTGCCGCGACCGTACGTCCCACCGGCCGCGCTCGTCACAGGAGATGCGACGCCTCGCCCAGCGAGGGCACCACGCGGCGCGCCAGCCGTCCGACCGGCCCCTCGGCGGGCTCCATCCTGACCGCGGCCTTCATCACCCGGGCCGTCTGCGGATCGGTGGCCGCGGTGGCGGTCAGCATCGCCACGAACTGGTCCACCAGCCAGTCGCGCAGTTCCTCGAGCGACGGCCGCTTCTCCTCGTCCAGCCAGATCAACGAGGCCGCCTCGACGGCCGTGATCCAGGTGCGCACCATCATCCGCAGCCGCGCACCGGGCTCCTTGACCGCCAGATGGAGCAGGATCTCCTCGGCCGCGGCCCGCCGCACCTCGTCCACGATCGCGTTCGTGCGCGAGGTCTCGGCCACGCTGCCGCTCTGCAACAGCGCGCTGAACCCCGCGTCGTGCTCGTCCACAAAGCCCAGATAGCGGTCCAGCACCCGGCTCAGCCGGGCGCTGAGCGGACCGCTCCTGGGCTCCTCGAAGCACCGTTCCAGCTCATCGGCGGCGCTGCGCAGCGCCGCCTCGTACAACTGCTGCTTGCCGCCCGGGAAGTAGCGGTAGACCAGCGGACGGGAGGCCCCGGCGGCCGAGGCCACATCGTCCAGCGACACGTCCTCGGGCGCGCGGTGGGCGAAGAGGACGAGCGCGGCGGTGAGGAGTTCGGCGCGCCGCGCCTCGACGCTCAGCCTGCGATAGCTGCCCCGGCGCGCGGCCGGTGGGCTCGCGGTGTCCGGGGGCCGCGCGATGGCCGGTGGGCTCGCGGTGGCCGGGGGTTCCGCCGCCGGGCGCGCGGCGGCACTCGCCTCCGCCGGGGGTGTCGCCTCCGGGGGTGCCGGTGCGGTGCCGCTGCCTGTCGTCATGCCTGGCAGCGTAACCGCCCACCGTTAAGAAGCGGATGCCCCCTTCGGTCCGGCCCGAATGGGCCCTTGGGCCCGGCCGCCCAATGCCCCCTGGCCCCAGCCCCACGGGGTGTCCGCCGTGTGGCAGGGACTTCGCCCCTGGACCCGGGGGTCTGGGGCGGAGCCCCAGTTGAGGGAAGGGGCGGGGAGGGGAACAGCCCGCCGCGGGCGCCGCGATCCATCGGGCACCCCCTAGGCCAGCAGCCCCGAGCTCTTCCACAGTCGGCGGCCCACGCCCCGCATCACCCCGACGTCATCGAGGAATTCGGTGAGCTTGCGGGCGCCGTTGCGCATCACCTCGCGCCGATGGGCGCTGGCCCGCACTTGAGCGACGGCCGCGCGGCGGTCGAGTCCCACGTCCGTGTAGACCTTGGGGTTGATGAACGCCTGCGAGAAGATCCGGGAGAACTCCCCCGAACCGATCCGGGTCAGCTCCGCCTCCCAGCGCGGCGCCCGCAGCATCTGGCGGCGCAGTTCCTCGCGCGCGTACCGCACATGGCGGGCCTCCTCGACCACATGGATCCGGGTCACCCCGCGAATCAGCGGCTGAACGCGCTCGTCGGGGAAGGTCAGCCGCTGCATCCAGTCCAGGATCTCCTCGCCGAGGAGGGTCGCGGTGAACGAACCGGGCGTGGTGGAGAACGTCTTGAAGAACCGGCCCAGGTTGTGGTGGAGCGGGGCGACCGGATACGCCGGGGTGCCGCCCTTGGTGATCAGCCGCGCGAACATCTTGGAGTGGCGGCACTCATCGGCGATCTCGGTGAGCGCGTACCGCACATGAGCGCTGGTCGCGGGCTTGTCGTAGATGTGCCGGGTGAGCAGCTGGATCAGGATGATCTCGAACCATATGCCCAGGGAGGCGAGGGCCGCCGCCTCGTGCTGGGACAGCAGCAGCCGCTGCTCCTCCGACATCCGGCGCCACATGGGCGTGTCGTAGAGCGACACCAGCTCCGGTGGCCAGAACCACTTGCCGGGCTCGAACGGCGCGTCCCAGTCCAGTTCGGTGTCGGGGTCGAAGGAGTGCTTGGCGGAGGACTGGAGCAGCCGCTCCGCGACCCGTTCGCGGTCCTTGATCAGCCCGAGCGCGTCCCTGAGCGCGGGTGGTTCGGTCATGGTGGACATCGTCGAGGGCACCTCACTGATGGCTCGGACAGACTCCGGTGGGAACGGTTACCGGCGGATACCTCTTATGAGACTCTGTGTCAGCAAGGCCGTCAATCCCTTGGGGAGGTCTTATTGACCGCCGAGTAACGGACGTGTGAGCCTGCCGAGTACGCATCCGTTCACGGGGGAGCGAGGCGAAGGAGGCGTCGGTGGCGACGCAAGAGCTCTACGCGATGGATCCCGGAGACCCCCTCTGGCAGGTGCCCGCCGGCGGTGCCGCCCGATTCAGCTGGGAGTACGACGACCACCGGGCCCGGCTGCTCGCCCTCTACCAGAAGGGCAAGGACAAGCAGTGGGACGCGGTCAAGCGGATCGACTGGGGCCTGGACGTGGACCCGTACGATCCGCTGGGCACCCCCGATGAGTCGCTCGCCCTCTACGGCACCCGCCACTGGGACCGGATGACCGACCGGGACAAGGGCGAGCTGCGCCATCACGTCGCGGCCTGGCAGTTCAGCCAGTTCCTCCACGGCGAACAGGGCGCGATGGTGTGCGCGGCCCGGATCGTGGAGGCCGCGCCCGACCTCGACGCCAAGTTCTACTCCGCGACCCAGACCATGGACGAGGCGCGCCACGCCGAGCTGTACGGCCGTTTCCTGCACGACAAGCTCGGCACGGTCTACCCCATCAACACCGATCTGCGGACCCTCCTCGGCGACACCCTCCGCGACTCCCGCTGGGACATGGCCTACCTGGGCATGCAGGTGCTCATCGAGGGCCTCGCGCTCGCCGCGTTCGGCCTCATCCGCGACACCACCGACAAGCCGCTGCCCCAGCAGATCCTCGCCTACGTCATGCAGGACGAGGCCCGCCATGTCGCCTTCGGCCGGATGGCGCTGCGCGACTACTACCGGCAGCTGAGCGACGCGGAGCTGCGCGAACGCGAGGAATTCGTCATCGAGGGCTGCTACTTGATGCGCGACCGGCTGCGCGGTGTGGAGGTCCTGGAGAACTTCGGCATCCCGAAGGCCGAGGCCGAGGAGTACTGCGAGCAGTCGCAGTTCCTGCACATGTTCCGCAAGCTGCTCTTCAGCCGGATCGTGCCGTGTGTGAAGGACATCGGGCTGTGGGGCGAGCGGCTCCAGCGGGCGTATGTCGACATGGGCGTGCTGGAGCTGGGCGACAGCAACCTCGACCTGCTGATGCACCAGGACGAGGAGCTGGCCGAGCGGCTGGACCAGCAGCGCTTCGCGGCGGAGGAGTCGGCGCGCACGGGCGAGGTGGACGAGGCGATCGCGGAGGGGGCGGCCGAGGCGCAGGCGTGAGGGCACCGGGTGCGCAGGGTGCGCAGGAGGCACAGAGGGCGTGGAGGACAGGGGGAAATCACAGGTGACACCCCCTCAACCTCGCCCCCGCGCCCCGTCCTTGGTAGATTCATGATCACCGCCAGCGAAGAAGGCCGAGGTCATTGGGGTGACCTCGGTCCGGTGGCGTTCATATGCGTTCATATGAAGGAACGGCCGAAGGGTGCTCTCCACGGCGGTGGGGGGCACGCCTTTGTTCCGGCGTTCCGGAGGATGATGGTGGGGTGCGGATTCGAACGAGCACCAGTGAAGAACTCCCCGTTCTCCAGGACATAGAGCGCGCCGCCGGACTCTGCTTCCGGGACATCGGAATGGACGAAGTCGCCGATGACGAGCCCCTGAGCCTGGAAGAGCTGAGCCGCTACCAGCGCACCGGACGGGCCTGGGTCGCGGTGGACGACGCCGACCGGGCGATGGCGTACCTGATCACCGACCCCGTCGACGGAAACATCCATATCGAGCAGATCTCGGTCCACCCCGACAGCGCCCGCCGTGGCGTGGGACGGGCCCTGATCGACCACATCGCGGCGCGGGCCGCGGGCGACGGCGTCCCCGCGCTCACCCTGACCACCTTCGTCGACGTGGCCTGGAACGCCCCGTACTACGCCGCGCGATGCGGCTTCCGGGCCCTGACCGAGGCCGAGCTGACCCCCGGCCTGCGCGAGATCCGGCTCAGCGAGGCCGGTCATGGGCTGGACCGCTGGCCACGGGTGTGCATGCGCAGGGATGTGGGCTGAGCGGCCTCGCTGAAGTCCGGTGCGGTTCGGGTGCGCCCCGAAGGGGCGCGGGGCTGTGTCGATGTGCGGCTCCGCCGCGGCTGTGTCGATATGCGGCTCCGCCACGTGGGCGACCGGCCACGAAGCAGCCGCGGATGAACGACCGCACCTCGCGGCACCTCGCGCGGAGCGCTTAGCCGATACGCGGACATGGCACGGGGAGGACCCCGGAGGACCATGGCGGCCGGCAGGGGGACGGCCGCGAGGTGGCTGAGGCCGCCGCCTAAGCGCACAGCTCCTCCACCGCCCGCCCGAACGCCCGTAGCCGCGCGGTCTCGTCCGCCCGCCGCCACACCAGGCCGAGCATCGAGTCCGGCACCCCCTCGACCGCTACGAAGGTGATGTCCCGGCGGCGGTGGTACTCCGCCGTCGGGGCGCACAGCAGCATCCCGCCCAGGCCCGCCGCGACCGCCGCCAGCCCCTCCTGGAGCGTGTGCACCAGCGGCCCGCGCGGGATGGGCCGCCCGCCGGGGGTGACGGCGGGTGCCATGGCGTCGTGCCAGTAGCGCGGCGCGGGGGCGGACGGGCCGATCAGTGGGCAGTCGGCCAGCGCCTCGGCGTCCACCCGGCCGCGGCCCGCGAACGGATGGCGGGCCGGGACCACCACGGTCTGCGGCTGCTTGGAGAAGACCGGGCCGAGGACCAGATCGGGCTCGGTCACCGGCAGACAGACGATCGCGGCGTCCACCTCACCGGCCCGCACCGCGCCGAACGGATCGGCCAGCGGGATCTCCACGGTCGTCGGTTCACAGGCGGGATGGCGCTCCCGGAAGGCCGCGATGGCCGCGGTCACCTGTTCATCGGCGGCTCCCTGGAACCCGATCCGCAGCACGCCGTCCACCCCGCGCGCCGCTCCGCGGGCGCTCTCGAAGGCCCCGTACAGCGCCTCGTAGGCGGGCCGGAGCTCGGCCAGGAACCGCTCACCGAGCGGGGTCAGCCGCGCCCGGCGGCTGGTGCGCTCCAGTAATCGGGCGCCGATCCGGCGCTCCAGGTTCCGCAGCAGCTGGCTCACCCGGCTCTGCGAGACGTATAACCGCTCCGCCGCGCGGCCGAAATGGAGCTCCTCGCTCAGCACGAGGAAGCACTCCAGCTCGCGGATCTCCAACTCGGCCATGGCCTCCCACTGACGCTGACACCGTCACCGATCACCGACACCGATCACCGTCACCGATCGATGAGCCTCCACCGATTGATGAGGCTCGCTCATGGAAGGCTGAAAACTACGGCGTTGTTCCCGCAGGGGCACAGCTGTTCGCTAAAGACATGTCCAATAGCACGGAACTCAGCGCTCCGGCAGGCACATCCGGGTCACCTCCGGTGGTGCGCTCGCCGCTCAGAGCCCGGCTCGGGGCTTGGCTCGGGGCCTGGCTCGCCGTCGTCGCCGTCGCGGTCGGCACCTTCGCGGTGGTCACCACCGAGATGCTGCCGGTCGGCCTGCTCACCTCGATCGGCTCCGCGCTCCGGGTCTCGGACGGTACGGCGGGGCTGGCCATGACCGTGCCCGGCCTGGTCGCCGCGCTCGCCGCCCCGCTGCTCACCGTCACCGTCGGCCGCTACGACCGGCGGCTGGTGCTGTGCGGTCTGATGGGGCTGCTGGCCGTCGCCAATCTGCTCTCCGCGCTCGCGCCCGGCTTCGCCGTCCTGCTGTTCGCCCGGGTGCTGGTCGGGGTGAGCATCGGCGGGGTGTGGTCGATCGCGGGCGGGCTCGCGGTGCGGCTGGTGCCCGAGCGCTCCGCGGGCCACGCCACCACGCTGATCTTCAGCGGTATCGCGGTGGCCTCGGTGCTCGGGGTGCCGATCGGGACGCTCATCGGCGATCTGGTCCACTGGCGGGTCGCGTTCGCCGTCTTCGCCGTCCTCTCGCTGGCCGTTGCCGCCGCCATGGCCGTCACCCTGCCCCCGCTGCCCGCCACCGGCACCGTCCGGCTGCGCGAGGTGCCGGGCCTGTTCCGCAACGTCCGGCTGCGGACCGGCCTCATCACCACCCTGCTGCTGGTCACCGGCCACTTCGGCGCGTACACATACGTCCGCCCGGTGCTCGAGCATGTCGCCGGGGTCGGGACGGGGCTGATCAGCACCCTGCTGCTGGCGTACGGCGTGGCGGGCATCGCCGGGAACTTCCTGGCCGGCGCCACCGCCCACCGCGATCCGCGCCGCACCCTCGTGGTCATCTTCATCCTGCTGGCGGCGGCCGAGCTGCTGGTCCCGGTCGCCGGCGCCACGACGGCGGGGGCGGCCGTACTGCTGCTGGTGTGGGGGCTGGCGTACGGCGGGGTGTCGGTGACCTGCCAGACCTGGGTGCTGCACGCGGCACCGGACGCGCGGGAGGCGGCGTCGGCGCTGTACGTCGGCGTCTTCAACGTGGCGATATCGCTGGGCGCGCTGCTCGGCGGCCGGGCGGCGGACGGGATCGCGGTCCCCAGCGTCATGTGGTTCGGGGGCGCGCTGGTGGTCCTCGCCTTGGCGAACGTGGTGCTGTTCGGCAGACGGAGGTGAGGGGGCCGTCGCGGCTTCCGACGGGCGGGGCCGGAGGGACTACGGGGCCATGAGGCGCCGGGCCATGAGGGCCACGTCAGGCCAGGAGGGCCACGTCAGGCCATGTGGACCCGGCGATCAGGTGAGACCCTGAAACCAGGGGACTCGTCTGCGGGAGTGGGTCCACATGGCAGTGAGCATGCACGTGGTCTGGAGCAAGTGCGAGCCGGGACGCGTCATCTACGAGACGCATTCCATCGAGACGGTCACCGACGGCTCGGGCGTCCACGCGACCGTCGACAGCCATACGTACGAGATCTCCCTCCGCAGCCGGGCCCAGGCGGAGTCCATCGCGGACGAGGAGGGCTTCGAGCTGTACCGGAAGGGCGAGGCGTGGGAGAGCCTCCCCGAGGAGGAGGGGCTCTCCGAGGAGGGTTTTCCCGAGGGCCTTCCCGAGGAGAACGCATGAGTAAGGAGCAGCGCCCAGGACGCTGCTCCTTACCTGCAGCTGCCTACCTGCTGCTCCTTACCTGCCGCTGCTCACCTGCTGCTCCTTACGTCATGCTCTGCCGGGGCCCTCTCGCCGAGGGCCCGGACTCACTCCTCGCCGTCGTCACCGTGCCCCAGCAGGAAGTCCACATCCCGCCGCTCGGTGCCCGCCGCGCCGCCGACCGTGATCTGGCGGGTCGCCGGGGCGTAGCCGCTGGCCACCACCGTGTAGTGGTCGCCGGTGAGCGCCTCGAAGCCGAAGGACCCGTCCGCACCCGTGATGGCCTGGCCGACCACGTCCCCGGAGGCGTCCAGCAGCGAGACCCGCGCATCCCCGAGCGGCCGGCCGCCCCGGGCCCGTACGGTGCCCCGGACCCGGGCCGCGGGCGGCAGCTCGGCGTCCACGCGCACCGGCTCACCGGCGGTGAGCTCCACCTGGGTGGCGTACGGCCGGTGCCCGGCGGCGGCCACGGTCAGGGTGTACGTCCCCGGAGCCAGCTCCGGCAGCGCGAACTCGCCCTTCTCGTCGGCGGTCACCGACCCCGCGACCTCGCCCTCGGGCCCGGTGGCCGTGGCGGTCGCACCGGCCAGCGGCTCCCCGTCGACGGCCCGTACGGACCCGGTCAGCCCGCCCCCGCCGGACAGCCTCAGATCGCAGACGACCGGCAGATCCGAGACCAGCAGCGTGGCGGCCTGCGGCTGATGCCCGGCGGCCGAGCCGATGAGGACGACGCTCGCGGCGTCGGGCGCGGGCAGGTGGTACCGGCCGTCGCGGGCGGTGACCGTACGGCCGAGCTGACGGCCGCCCGTGTCGATGAGGGTGATGGCGGCGTCGGCGAGCGGGGTGTCGCCGGGGCCGAGGACACGGCCGTGAATGACGCTGCCGGTGAGGACGGGGAGGTCGTCGACGACCGTGGCGATAGAGGCGGCAGCGGCAGCCGGGACGCCCGCGGGAACGGAGTCAGCGACCGGAGCTGAATCAATCACAGGGGCTGACACAGGGGCTGAATCAGCCACCGGAGCCGAAGTGGCCAGGGGACCCGAGCCCGACACCCGCCCCCCGCGCCGCCGTCCGGGCAGGCAGAGGGCGATCAGCAGACCGCCGACCGAGGCGGCGCACGCCACCAGGAACGAGACCTTGAAGCCATCCTTGCTCGGCAGCGCCACTCCACCGAAGTCGATGGTCTGGTGCGCCAGGATGACGCCCACCACCGCGCTGGAGGTGGACATGCCGATCGACCGCATGAGGGTGTTGAGCCCGTTCGCCGCACCCGTCTCAGCGGCGGGGACGGCACTGACGATCAGGGTGGGCATCGCCGAGTACGCGATGCCGATACCGACGCCGAGCGCGGTGGAGAGCACCACGATCTGCCAGATGTGGTCGATCATGACGAGCCCGGCACCGTACGTCGCGCCGATGACGATCAGCCCGAGGACCAGCGAGACCTTCGGCCCGCTCGAGGCGTTGATCCGCGCGGACAGCGGGGAGACCAGCATCATCGCGACGCCCATGGGGGCGAAGTAGAGCCCCGCCATGACCATGGACTGGCCCAGGCCGTACCCGGTGGCCTCCGGCAGCTGCAGCAGCTGCGGAAGGATCAGCGACATCGCGTAGAACGAGAAGCCGACCATGATCGAGGTGAGGTTGGTCAGCAGTACCTGGCGCCGCGCCGTGGTCCGCAGATCGACCAGCGGCTCGGTGGTACGGAGCTCGAAGACGCCCCAGAGCAGCAGGATCACGACGGACGCGCCGAACAGCCCGAGCGTGGTGCCGCTCGTCCAGCCCCAGTCACCGCCCTTGGTGATGGGCAGCAGCAGACAGACGAGACCGGCCGTCAGCCCGAGCGCGCCGATGGCGTCGAAGCGGCTGGGGGTGCGGACGGAGGACTCCGGGACGACGGCGAGCACGAGGGCGATGGATATCGCGCCCAGCCCCGCGGCCCCGTAGAAGAGCGCATGCCAGTTGGTGTGCTGCGCCACGAACGCGGCGGCCGGCAGCCCCAGCGCGCCGCCGATGCCGAGCGACGAGCTCATCAGGGCCATCGCCGAGCCGAGCTTGTGCGGCGGAAGCTCGTCCCGCATGACGCTGATGCCGAGCGGAATGGCCCCCATGGCCCCGCCCTGGATGGCCCGGCCGATCACCATCACCACCAGGTCGGAGGTGACGGCGCAGGTCAGCGAGCCGATGACCATCAGCGCCAGCGAGACCATCAGCATCCGGCGCTTGCCGAACATGTCGCCGAGCCGCCCCATGACGGGCGTGGAGACGGCACCGGCGAGCAGGGTGGCGGTGACCACCCAGGACGCGTTGGAGCTGGTGGTGTGCAGCAGCTGGGGCAGCTCGGTTACCAGCGGAACGACCAGCGTCTGCATGACGGACACGGCGATGCCGCAGAACGCGAGCACCGCCACGAAGCCGCCGCCGACCTCCCGCGGGAGCGGCGTGCCGGACGGCGCGGCGCTCAGATGTTCCGCGACGCGAGGTGGGGCTGACTGGGGCATGCGAATGCCGCCTCCAAAGAAAGGTCAGGAGATTGATGGAAGCATGAGAGATGTGCATCCTACACAGGGTGTGTATCGTGCACACTTCCATTGAGGGGTGCGGGGGAGGCGAGGAGGAATCGTGCTGGATCGTCGGCTGGAGCGGCTGGAGCGGCTGGAGCGGCTGGAGCGCGAGCTGATGCTGGTGGCCAGGTGCTCAGTCCTGACCCCCCGCGAACGAAAGGGCCAGGCGACGGACCCCCAGGACCCCACCGCGCAGCCGGACACGGGCACAACCCCCGGCGCCGAATCGTGCATTCCCACCCGCCTGGACCGCTCCGGCTATCTGCTCCTCTCCCGCCTGGACGCCGAGGGCGCGATGACCATCGGCCAGCTGGCCGACGCGTTCCAGCTGGACGTCTCGACCGTCAACCGCCAGACCGGCGCCCTGCTCCGGGCCGGCCTCGTCGAACGCATCCCGGACCCGGAGGGCGGCCTGGCCCGCAAGCTCCGCGTCACCTCACGGGGCGCCGACCGCATGGCGGCGGAACGGACCTGCCGGCAGACCGACCTGTCCCGGCTCCTGGAATCGTGGCCCCCGGAGGACGTGGCCCGCTTCGAGGACGTCCTGACCCGCTTCAACCGCGAGGTGGAACGCCAGGAGGGCCGGGTCTGGCCACGGGAGACGGACGAGGCGGGCAGCGCTCCGGAATGAGGGCGCGGCGAAGAGCGTTGTGACGGACAAAGGCATGACGCTCGTCACACCCACCAAGGAGGCCAGGAAGAAATGTCCACCCCCGCTTCCCACCCGAAGACCACTGGCACGAGCGGCGGACACCGCGTGGACGTGGAGCGCGGCACGCAGCACGTCACGGTCACGATCGACGGCCGCGTCGTAGCGGAGTCGACCCGCCCCCTGCTCGTCCACGAGACCGGTCTCCCGGTCCGCTACTACCTCCCCCCGGAGGACGTGGACCTGACCCTCTTCGAGCCCACCGACACCCACACCATCTGCCCGTTCAAGGGCGAGGCGGCGTACTGGACCTACCGCGGCCCGGCGGGCGAGGGCGCGGAGCCGCGGCCGGACGTGGTGTGGGCGTACCCGCAGCCGATCGAGAAGGTGTCGGAGATCAAGGACCACCTGTCGTTCTACGACGAGGTGGCAAAGATCGACGTAGCAAAGTAAGAGAACAGGAACCGCCCAAACAAGAGCCCCACGAACCCCACGAGCCCCACGAACCCCACGAACCCCACGAACCCCACGAGCCCGACCCTGGCATCACCCAGTCAGGGGCCTTCCGGGAACCCCCCGGAGGGAACCCCTGACGCGTGCACATCCACGCGTACTCGTGGCTGGGCGAGAAGGAGCTGTTCGACCGGGAGGCCCTCCGCCGCCCGCCCGACCGCCCCCACCCGCCCGTCACGGCGGAGGACGAGGAGCGCTACCGCACGCTCCTGGAAACGTTCCGCCACTCGGAGCTCCCCCCACTGGAAACGTCCCTCTGGCTCCTGAAGTCCCCCACCCTCATCCGCGCCACCTTCGAAGAACCGAAGGACGCGGCGGCGTGGCTGGGCCGCGAACTGACCGAACACGCCCCCGGCTTCCTCTCCCGCCAGGAAGCCGACACGGCCCGCCAGGCCCGCCTGGTCACCACGGCCACGGACCGCCTCACCCACGGCACGGACGTCTCCTTCGGCTTCTACCTGGGCCGCACGTCGTTCCTCTCCCTGGCCCTGGTCACCTGCACCCCCAACCACTGGGTCCCGGATCTCCCCTGCCCCCTCACCCGGTGACCGAGACGTCCGACGCGGTCAGGGGGTCAGGCGAAGACGTCCGATTGGTATCGGAGCCACTGTTTGGGGTGTGTTGTGTGTACTGGGCTGGTAGATACGGTGTTTGGGGGCCTCTCGGTTGTGGATCGTCCCCATGTGTGCGCTCTTGCTCCTGTGGAGGTACTGCCCGTATGACACCCCGGCCTGTGACCGGTGCCGCACGTCCCCGCATCAGCGACCCCGGTCTGGGCCGGTTGAAGACGGTCCTCGGTGGCTGGCGTGGTTCGCTGCTCGACATGGGCGGACGAAACAGACTGCTGAACTTCCGCCACACGAGGACCGCGACCCTGGAAATCACCTCGCCCGATGCCGCTGCCGTGCTCCATGGTCTGGCGCGGGGCTGGGACTTCGCACTCATCGAGGAACGCGAGGACGACGGCGACGACGGGCGCGATGAGGCAGCTCAGGAGGCGCTGTTCTTACGGGGAAGTCGCGGAGCGATACCAATCGGCGGACTCATCACCCAGAAGACCCGGCAGACGGCGCTGGACGGGGCTCTCCGCCTTCTACGCAACAAGTCCGCCCAGATGTACAACGACTACGGTTTGTGGGTGCTGTGGCTTGGCGTGGGCATGCTCGACTGGCGGGAAGTGGGTGCGCAGGAGACAAGCTCGGCCCCGCTGCTGCTCGTCCCGGTGGAGCTGCGCCGCGATGGGCGGACCGGTCAGGCCCGACTGTATCCGGCGGAGGGCCAGGAGCCGGTCCACAATCCGGCCCTGGAAGTGAAGTGCGACCGGCTGGGCATCGACTGGTCACCGGTGACGGGCAAGGACGTCACCGAACTCGGCCCGGTACTCACCGCGGCGCGACACATCGCCGACGGGCAGGACGGCTGGTCGGTCGACGAGCGGGTAGTACTCGGCCTCTTCTCCTCGTACAAGGAGGCGATGTACCAGGACCTCCAGCAGAACGAGGACCGCATCCTCGCCCATCCTCTGGTACGTGCGGTCGGGCTCGGCCCCGATTCGGAACTTCCGCCGGACGCGATCGAGTTCGAGCCCCCTGAGCTCGACCATATCGACGAGATCCAGCTTCCGGAGCGGACCCCTCTGGTCCTCAACGCCGACGCGTCCCAGCGTCAGTGCGTCGCCGCGGCCCTCGGCGGGCGTTCCTTTGTGATGAACGGCCCGCCCGGAACGGGCAAGAGTCAGACCATCACCAACATGATCGCAGCACTGATGTACGAGGGCCGCACGGTGCTCTTCGTCAGTGAGAAAGCCGCCGCCCTCGACGTCGTACGCAACCGGCTGCGCGAAGTCGGGCTCGGGGACTTCGCCCTCTCCCTGCACAGTGGTGACACCGCCAAGAAGGCCGTGGCGATGGAACTCGCCCGTGTGCTCACCACCGAGGCGCGGGTCACTGGAGCCGCCGAGCACGAACTGGAGCGGGCACGTCGGCTGCGCGAGGAGCTGTCCCGCTATGCGGCGGCGATGAACCAGGTGCGTGAGCCGCTGGGGCGCACCTTGCACGACGTTCTGGGACGTGTGGTTCTCCTCGAACAGGACGACACTCCTCGGCTTCCCCTGAGCGCCGCCCACCGAGAGGCCGTCGGCGTCTTGAGCGCCGGGGCTCTGCAAGATGCCACCGCGGCCGCCCAAGCCATCAGCCGCGCCTGGCGGCCGGCGGTCGAAGGGGAGGCGTTCATCTGGCGCGGGCTGGTGGGTTCCACGGCGATGACGGCGGCGTCGGAGGCTGCCGAGGCGCTGACCGCGCTGCGTATAGCCGGTGAACGCAGGCCTTTCGCGGTGGCGATCGACGAACCTCATACCGTGCATGACCTCGAACGGACTGTGGAATCACTCCGTGCTGGGCTGCCGGACCGCGATCCGGCCCCGCCCAGCGCACTTCCCGAAGACGTCTCGGGCACGCTCGCTCAGCTCGCGGATCGCCTCGGGGCCCGTGAGCCGGTCACGCCCGAGGATGCGTTCACGCTGTTCGCGCTGACGGATCTGGCCTCTGCCGCCGAGCGACCGCCGTGCGCATGGTTCGGCACGGAAACGCGTCGCGAGGCCCATACGGCCGCAGAGGAACTGCACCGCGCGCTCGCTGTACTTGCCGAGGCGCGCGGTGGTGCCGACGACGTCTTCGGGGAGCAGATCCTCACGGCGGCAGAGCTTCCGGAACTCGTACGGCGTTTCGCGGAGCAGCATCGCGGCATCACGGGCCGGTTCTCCGCGCAGTACAAGGTCGACCGGGCGGCTGTCGCGGCGCTCACCCGGGATGGTGTCTGGCACAAGAGGCTCATCGGGCGCCTCGACCACGCTCTGGCCTGGCAGCGGGCCGCCGTCGAGGTGGCTCGCCTCGCCGACCGGCACGGCGGGCTCCTCGGCCGCTACACGCCCCGTACCGAAGCGGACCTCCCCGCCCTCGACCGGGCACTGGCCACCGCGGATCGAATCGCGGGTCTCTCCGGAGGTATCGAGCACCAGGACAAGATCGCCTCGTATCTCGCCGACGGCGGCTCCACCCCTGACCCGCTGCCGGGACTACTGGCCGGGAGCGCACGGGACTCCTTGACCGAATGGTGCGACGCCGTGGCGCACCGCGTCGCTCGCTGGTCGGACGCGGTCACCACACTTCTCGGTCTCTTTGATGACGCCCGGCGCGCGCACCTTTCCCCCGCGCTATTGGGCACCTTCGAGCAGGCCCAGCAGGTCGTGGACGCCCTCCTGGCGGACCCACAGGGCCCGGAGGAGTGGCAGGCGTACCGCGACGGACTGGCCGTGCTGGCCCGCCACCATGTCGATGAACTGGTGCCCCGTGCGGCGGAGCGCGGTATCCCCGCGGAACGGCTGTCCGACGTCGTAGAACATGCCCTGCTCAAGGCATGGGTGGACCGGCTCCTCGACACCGACGAGAGGCTCCGCACGACGCGCTCCGCTGACCTGGACGCGCGGGTCGCCGACTTTCAAGAAGCCGACCGCCGCCTTGTCGAGGCGGCCGGCGGCGCGGTCATCGAGGCATGCAATCGGCGCAGGCCCCGCAATTTCGGCAGCGGAGCGGGCCGGGTGATCATCCGGCAGGCGGAGCTGCAGCGTCGCCATATGCCCGTGCGGGAACTGCTCGGCCGCACCAGGGAGGTGGTCCGGACGATCAAGCCGTGCTTCATGATGAGCCCACTGACCGTCAGCCAGTTCCTGCCGCCCGACTACCACTTCGACGTCGTCATCTTCGACGAGGCGTCCCAGGTGCGCCCCGGCGACGCGGTCAACTGCATCTACCGGGGTGGTTCTCTCGTCGTCGCCGGCGATGAGAAGCAGCTTCCCCCGACGTCGTTCTTCGACGCGGCCGTCGAAGACGACAGTGATGAGTACGACGAGGACGTGCCCGACTCCTTCGAATCCCTGCTCGATGCCTGCAAGGCCGGAGCCCTGAACGTCCTTCCCCTGCGTTGGCACTACCGAAGCCGCCATGAGGATCTGATCACCTTCAGTAACCGGGAGTTCTACCAGAACTCGATGGTGACCTTCCCCGGCGCCACGGACGAGGGGAACGACGTGGGCGTCGGCTTTTTCCCGGCGGGCGGTACGTACGACCGGGGCGGACGACGGGACAACCGGATCGAAGCGGAAGCCGTGGCAGAGCGTGTCATCCACCACTTCGACACCCGCCCCGGCCGCACCCTCGGCGTCGTCGCCCTGTCCCAGGCCCAGGCATCCGCGATCGAAATGGCGGTCCAGCAGGCACTTCTGGCACGACCCGACCTCGACCACTGCTTTACCGAGGACCGTCTGCACGGCTTCTTCGTCAAGAACCTTGAATCGGTACAGGGCGACGAACGTGACGTCATGATCATGTCCATCGGATACGGCCCCGACGAGAACGGCAAACTCGCCCTCAACTTCGGCCCCATCAACAAGGACGGCGGCTGGCGCCGGCTCAACGTGGCCGTCACCCGCGCTCGCCACCGCATGGAGGTCGTCGCGTCCTTCCACGGCGGCAGCCTCGGCGACAGCCAGAACAAGAGTGTCCAGCACCTCAAGCGCTACCTCCAGTACGCCGAGAACGGCCCCGACGTCCTCGCCCAGGACGTGGTGCAAGCCGCCGACGCCGAGCCCGAGAGCCCCTTCGAGGAATCGGTGTTGAGGGTGCTGCGTGGCTGGGGGTACGAGGTCCAGCCGCAGGTCGGCGTCGCCGGATTCCGAATCGACATGGGCCTGCGCCACCCCGCCGCACCCGGCACGTACGCCCTGGGCATCGAGTGCGACGGGGCGATGTACCACTCCTCCAAGGTGGCCCGCGACCGCGACCGGCTGCGCGAAGAGGTCCTCCGAGGACTGGGCTGGAAACTCCACCGCATCTGGGGCACGGACTGGTATCGAGGGAGGGCCGCCGCCGAGGAGCGGCTGCGGAAGGCCGTCGAGCGGGCCGTGGCGATGGACCCGCTGACTGCCTCGGCCGACGAGCCGCCACCTCCCGCGCAGACCCACCCCGCTGTCCCGGCCCAGCAGAAGCCGAGCCCGGGCCCCGGTCCCACCGCCGTGGACCACGAGCGGGTCCCCGTCGACACAGAGCCCGACCGCCCCTGGAGCGCCCCGTACGCGGTGCGCGAGGTATATGTGACGCCGTCGGCCGAACTCCACAGCCCAGAGGCCCGGCCCGCGCTGCGCCGGATCCTGACCCAGGTCATCGAGGCGGAAGGCCCCATCCACGAAGAACTGCTGGTGCAGCGCGCCCGTGAAGCGTGGGGGGTGGCCCGAGCGGGCTCCAGGATCCGCGAGAACATCAGGCAGGTGGCGCGTGGCCTGGGCCGGGCGGGCAACGTCAGCGTGGAGGGCGACTTCCTTGACACGGCGGACCGACAGAGCCTCAAGGCCCGCCACCCGGCGCCCGGCACCGCCCCACGCCAGGTGGCCCACATCGCCCCGGCCGAACGACGGCTCGCCCTCCAAGGGCTGGCGGCCGAATGCCCCGGGATGTCGCGTGAGGAGCTGCTGCGCCAGGCCTGCGATTTCTTCGGCTGGCGACGCCTTGGCCAGGACATCCGTGCCGCACTGGAAGCGGACGTCGCCGAGCTGTACGCACAGGGCGTGCTCGTGGAAGCGGAGGGACGGATCACGGTGACGCAATGAGGCCGATCCGCAGCCCGGCGGGCTCCGGAAGCAGGTAAGACCATCTCAGCCCACCGGCTCCGTGGTCCTGGCCTCGGCCTGGACGAGTTCGCGCAATTTGGCACGTGTCTCGGCGTCCGTAGAGTAGATCACGGTACCCACCATTCCCCGGGTGAGCAGCACCTTGTAGGTGTTGCGGATCAGTCCCGCCACCACGTCGTCTGGGGTGGATTTCTTGAATACCGGGTCCTTGGATGCCGTACGGTCGACAACCCAGCGGCCATCGCGCCACACGAGGTCCGGTCCCAGGATGACGCCGCTCCAGTCGTACTCGAAGCCCTGCGCCGTATAGACACAGCCGACCTGGCCGAACCCGGCCGGGTCCGTCGCCCACAGCGCGGACGGAGGCGCTCCCGCCACCGCTCGCTCCCCGTAGACATTCCATGGCCGGGCCCAGGTCCCGATGGCGACATCCGCAGGGAGCGGCTGACCGGGTGCGATCTTCGTGGTCCACCTCCAGCAGTACCCGGCGGACATGCGGGCGCTGTACCCCTCGGCACGCCGGTCCTCGAGGAACTCCTCCATCTGTTCGGGCGTTTCCGCGACCGTGAGCTGCATTTTCGCGTCCGGCTCCCATGGAACCGGTCCGCCCTGCTTCAGGTCCAGCAACCGCAGCACCCACCGCAGGTAGGCGTCACTGCCCCCGCAGCGGAACTGGCTGTCGAGTGATACCACGGTGCATCGCAGGCCCTTTCGGGCCGCAGCCGCTTTGATCTCTCGCTCAGAGCCCATCTCACCAGGACGAACGATTTGGTGGTCGTCGAGCAGGAACACCGGCACGCGTGCGGCGTCGATCAGTTCGTCCACTTGCGGCTTGTCGGTGCGGTTCTCCGCCGGCGTATAGCGGTTGGCCGAGGTCAGGCGCATTCGATGTGCCTCATCGCAGATGAGGACGTCGAAGTCATTGCGTTCGGCGGTCATGAAGCTGTTGAAGTACTTGAAGAGGTCCTGCACTTCGCGCTTCCGGGCACCCGCCACCTTGCGCATGGTCTTGGTGAACGACGCGGATCCGGTGGCGTGTAGAGCCGACCTGCCCTGCCGGTACAGCTCTCCTAGCAGGGACAGCGCGATGACGCTCTTTCCACTGCCGGGGCCGCCGGTTACGACGATGACTTCCTTGCTGTCGGAGCGCTGCGCGTTCCGGACCGCCTTGAGTACCAGTTCATACGCCAGCTTCTGCTCACTCAGCAATTGGAACTGTTCCCGATCGCGCACCTCGGCCGCGGCCACCCTGATGAGCTGGGTCGATGGCTTGACCGCCGCGTTCCGGAGCGCGTCGGCGGCGAGAGCGCCGGATGCCGCCGCTAGGTGATCCCGGAGAAACTCGATGAACTCGCCACGCCTGTCGCCGGTGAAGAACCGCCCGCGGGGGCTCTGCCCGGCGTCATCCAGCCCACTGACACCGAACTCCGTTGCGTTATGCAGATACGCGGCCCCGACGATCCGATGCTCGTGTCCGTCGAGCGTCCCGTTGAACTGCGCAAGATAGTCGCAGTATCCCCGAACCTGCTCGATCGGGTTGAGCGCTGGCCTGGTGTGCATTCCGGCGACATGGCAGAGGTTGGGGGAGTCCTCGTCGGGATAGGCCTCGGTCCACTGCTTCAGTTCGACGACGACGTAGGAGGGTTCACCGGTTTTCGGGTGCACCCCGGCGAGTATCGCGTCAGCCCGCTTGCTGGTGAGCGGCAGCGTGTACTCGATCATCATCTCCACGTCATCCAGCCCAGCCTCCAGCAGCGCGCTCACCAGGGCGGGGATGGAGTGCTTCCACGAGCGGACCTCAGCCTCGGAGGGCTTGTGGCTGTGTGTGTGGACGAAGCGGTCGTTCAGGCGGAAGTACAGCGTCCCGGAGTGCATCTCGGCAGCAACCGAGGCAACGGATTCGCGGATCAGCAAGGAAGGCCCCCAGGCAGCACGCAGTGGCTGAAGCGGGTGGGGGCATGTCCTCTGATTCCCGCCCGGGCGGTGCCCGGGAGGAGCGGAAGCCCGGCGGGCCGCATGAATTTCGGTCTCAACTCTAGCTCTGCCATGCAGTGTTCTCAGTGCCACCGAATCCTGAGCGGCTCGTTCGATGGCGCGCCCGGTGGGGTCAGGAGAACGAGGGCATTAAATTGATCAGCGTTCTCCGTCGCTGGGGTCTGGGAGGATGCTTCGGAGGAACGCCTGGGTCGCAGGATGAGTGGAGTAGAGGCGTGTGCCTCGTGTTCCGCGTGTTGCGAGGACGCGGTACGTGTTCAGTGCGTAGCGCAGGTATTCGTCGGGACTCAGTCCCTTGAGCTCTGAGTCGTGGCTCTTTTCGGGCTGTGCCTGCCACCCATGGTCAGTCCAGATGATGTCCTCACCCAGAATGACTGCGCCGTAGTCGTATTCCATGCCCTGAGCGGTGTAGACGCATCCGACCTGTTGGTGTCCTCCGTCGTCCGTAGCCCAGAAGGCGCGTCCAGGGACCCCTTCCCCCGCGAGGACGCCGTCCGCCCGGGCGTTCCATGGCCGCTCCCATACGTGGTCTCCAGTGGCGTCTCGCCATGGAATTGAGACCTCTGGTAGCAGCGGAGGCACGGGACGGGACTGCCAGGACCAGCAGTAGCCTGCTGTGAGCCGGGCACTGTGTCCGTGGCGGAGGTGACCGCGGACCCACTGTTCGAGTTGGGCGGGATTTTCAGCCAAACCCACGTCGTAGTCGTTGCCGTACCAACGTGGCGGGTGTGCCCGAGGTGCGAGAAGGGCATCGATCCAGTCCAGATAGGTCCGGGAGCCACCACATCGGAACTGGGCGTCGAGCCCGACTTTAGTGAAACCGTAGCCGTAGTCGCTGGCCATTCGCCGCAGCTCGTCCACGGTGGTGCCCTCGCCAGGACGGACGATCTGGCCTTCATCGAGGAAGAGGACGAAGGCGGCGCAGCGTTCCATCAGCTGGGTGAACGGCTGCGGGTAGGGAAAGCGGGCGCTGCGTCGTCCGAGGTCCGTGCGAGCGCGGTGTGCCTCGTCGAGGAGGACGATGCTTGTGTCCTTTTTCAGTCCGCTGGGCTGGCCCCTGGTCCAGGTGGCGATCAGGCCCTTCGCAGAGTCTCCGACCGCGCGGTTGAGTTGCTGCGTGAGCGTCCCGGAGGGAGACAACAGGCGTGGGTTGGCGTCGGACGCGTGGCACAGATCGGCGAGGACCCGTGTCGCGATGGCCGTCTTTCCGGTGCCGGGGCCGCCCGTGACGACGACGACGTGTCCGCGACGGCCTGATTGGACGGTCTCGACGGCGTGAAGGATCTCTTGACGCGCCTTGTCCTGCTCCCCGAGGAGGCGGAACGTTTCACTGCCATGGATGACGTTGGCGAACCTGGTGAGTAGCTGCGGGGAAGGGCGGTGGCGAGCCTTCAGAAATTCATCGATCCGCTCCGGGGGCGCAGGGAGCAGATCTGTGCACCGGAGGCGTTCGGCCAGCACATCTGCATCAGCGTCCAAGGGGAGGTCATGGGCGCCCAGTACGGGATAGGCGGCGCTGGGGCCCGAGCCTCCGTGTTCACGCAGACCGCTTATCAGATCCGGGCTCGCTGCGTGGAGATAGGCGATGCCGCCGACATCCAGTTTTAGTTCGGTGGGCACCCAGTCGATGAGGTAGCGCACGTAACCGCCGACTTGGCGGGCCGGGTGCAGAACATCCCTGCCGCCGACCTTGAGCATCCCTCGACCCGCTTCGTGCGGCGAGGCGTATGTCCACTGCTTGAGCTCGACGACCATCGCGACCAGCTCCTCACTCTCGGAGCGGCGGCCGAGAAGCAGGGCGTCAATTCGCTGGCTGGTGCCCGGGAGCTCATACTCCAGCAAAAGGTGGAGGTCCCCCAACCCCGCTGTGGACAAGACCTGGAGCAGCGCAGGCCAGCTCTTCTCCCAGCTGCGTAGTTCGGCTTCGCCTGGGGAGCGTCCATGAGCGGTGGAGTAGCGGTGGGCGCACTCTCTGATGAAGTCAGGGTTGGCCACCCTTGCTGCGGCCTGTGCCACCGTTCCTCCGAAAATATGCATACCCATGATCTATACCAGCGCCCGTCGGAGCTGGACACTCAGCCCCTTTGATACCTCCGAGCCATGGGCGTACCGAGGATATGAGCCACTGGCTGGTTCGGCCTCTACCTGAGCGTGCATGGGCGAGTCACGCTGTCGGAAGTGGCCGAAATGTCGACTGGCTTGGTGCGCTGAGCGGCGCTTGGGGGTGGCCGGTGGCTTACGTACCGATACTCAAGGGCAAAGCAGGTGAGTTCATGGCCCTTGAGCACGCGACGCCTGAGGTCCGAGCTTGCATCCGCCCAGTGATGGAGATCGTCCCCGACCTGGACCTCAGGGACATCTTGGAGACGTTTTGCGACCACGCCATGGACGCTGTGCCGAATGGCGCGGTGCTCACTGTCGACTGTGGTGCCCTACCAGAGGTCCGGGTTCTCCAAGGTGACGTCGGCGGTCCGATGGCCCGAGTGAGCGAGTCGCTTGGTCTCAGGGGCGTGACCATGTGCCCGGTCGTCCGGTGCACCGACACCGACGACGTGATGGCCGAGGCGGCGAGCGCGGTGGCCGGACACCAGAGCGGGGCGTGTCTTCGCGTCGCGGCGGCCGCGGACTCAGGCGAACCCTTCCCGGACAAAGAGCGAATTCGCGGGCTGCTCCGCGAGCTCAAAGTCGAGCCCGAGGAGACCGACCTTCTGATAGATGCCGGCCCCGTACGGTCCATCGCCGGTCGGGACGGCGCCGTGGAGCGCGTTCTGGAAGCGTTGAGGTTGCTTTCCCCGTGGCGATGGCGAGAGAGGTGTGTCGCCGCAGGCGCGTTCCCCGCCAATCTCACTGGCTTCCCCCGCGGCCAGGCGACACCTGTGCCACGGCTGGATGCACAGCTGTGGCAGCAGGTGATCAACCGGTGGGATGGCGAGCCGCCGGATTTCGGGGACTTCGGGGTCACGCACCCGCACATGCCGAAGAGATCCAAGGGAACGCCAGATCCCAACATGCGCTACACGGTCAGAGGCGACTGGCAGGTCTTCGTCTACCCGAGGATCCGCTCCGGCAACGATGACTTCTTCACCCTGAGTCAAGACCTCGTAGCTTCCCCTTACTGGCCGTCCACTGGTGCACAGACCTCGTGGGGGGACGCCCGGCTCCTCGACTGCGCTCATCGACGACGGCCGAAAGCCGGAGGTGGTGCAGAGTGGCGAGCATGGGCGACCTCGCACCATCTTGCGGTGGTTTCAGCCCACTTGGAGGCCCTTGGGTGCCCATGACCGCTCCGCTATGTGAGGATGTCGGCCTCTCTGCCCGGCCAGGCGAGTTCGATCCCCGCTCGGTGACATATCCCGAGCCAACGGGTGTCAGTGGGTTCGTGCTCCACCCAGAGGACCGCCCGAACATTCGAGGTTCGAATTCGCAGCAGATCGTGGTAATCGAGAAGCTGACCCACACCGAGACGCATCTGTCGCGCCTCATTGGTTCTCGTCAGAGACTTGACCTCACATACGACGAGGTCATCGTCACCCTTGCGCCAGGCGAGGTCGAAGTCCGGATCAGCCGCGCCAGGCGAGAGGACCGTCATGCCCCGCTCCCTGGCAGCCGCCGCCAGATCGTTCTGAAGTCTCCGATGTGCCCTGAGGTTCCGCGTGGCGAGGCCTGCGTTCACTGGACCTGGGGTGGCGGCGGCCGACTCGACAGTATCGTCCGCGACTCGGTACTCACAGCCCACGGGCACGCTAGCCGGTTGCGAGGTGATGCCCACGGGTACGAGGTGGAACTGGATGACCTGGCGCATCGAGCTGCCGCCGGGCTCCGAGACGTCTGCGTAGTCGTACGGAGCCGAGGGATCCACAGCGAATTCCCCGACGTAGCGGACATCATCGCCGTCTCGGTCGAAGAGACGCAGCGCCAGTCCCTCGCGTGCATGGTCACGGATTGCCGCGTCGTTCGTGCTTGAGAAGTCTTGGTCACCGGTCCAGCCTTCACCGACGTAGCGGAAGGTCCCATCCTCCGCCCATCCGTTACGACAACCTTGCCCGTGATGGGTGTAGGGGCTGGTGAAGAGCAGAACGTTCCTGGACTCCGGGCATGTGCTGATCTCTCCGACCCGGCTGCCTCCGTAGAGATCGTGGAGGTCCCCGCGCCGGATCGTGTCACCGGGCCGCATCCCCCACTCGCCCGATCCTTCGGTACGGCGCTGGTCGAACGCTTCGCTGAAAGCTTCCCACTGATCATCGCTCAGACGGTGGGGGTTTCCGGCGAAGAGCGTCCGGAAAGGCGAGGTACCCACGAACCGTGGGTCCTCGGTGAACTCACTCCGAGGGACCGGCTCGTCGAGCCATTCATCCATGACGAGTGGGGCGTACCAGCGTTGCCCTGGGTCCTCCTGCCAGTACTCGTCCGGATGGGATGCCTGCTGTGTCGGGGGCCCGGTGATTCGACCGCGGCCGATGAGACCTCCCTTGGGCCCCGTAATCCACATGACGAACTGGTCGCCGTCTGCTAACTCCCTTCTGTAACGCGCCACGCTCCAGGCCTGGAGCTCATGGCCGTCACGGCGGAATGAGTCCAGATCGAACACGTCTCGGTTGCAGGTGAGGAGCCAGGCGTTCATATGTCACCCTCTGAGTCGGCCGACCTGTTGAGCAGGACTTGGAGGCTACGGCACGCCCCTGACACACATCCCCAGCCATCAGCCGGCTCCACAGCGATCGGCGTCCCGTCATGCATTCCACGTCGTGAACCTGACCGGTTCGCGGAGCGCTGCGGACGCTCCGTCGAGATCGGCCAGGCGGGCGGCCAGCGTCGCCTCGGCGAGGCGCGGTGGAAGTGCGACGCTGAACTTCAAGCCGATCAGGGCACGCGGGTCCACCGAGGGTAGGCACAGGTGCTCGGCACCCTCCGCAGCGGCATCCTTCCATTCCTGTGGGGTGATGTCCTCGCGCAACCGGACGTATGCGTCCGTGGGGCGCTGGAGGGGGTCGGCGACAGAGGTGAGCGTGGCGGCGAGGGTGGCATTGGCGCGGTATCCCGCCCATGTCCACCAGCGGACGTTCGTGTCCCGCCCGCCCCGCATGATTACGGTGCCGCCGGGGTGCACCAGATTGGCGCTCGCCTCGCGGGCCTGGGTGAGGGCGCCTTCGGCGCGCCGGGTGAGCGTGACCGGCGGTGTGGCGCCGAGTAGCACGTCCCGGGCCGCTCGCATCAGCTCGTACGAGGCGGCGCGGGCAAAGCCGACGCTGCTCCAGCGAGCCCTTCCGCCCCCGTCCACCGGCTCGACGAAACAGCGCCGCCGCGACCAGTCGATGTAGGTCACCTGCCAGCTGCGCCCGGCGAGCAGCAGCCGCCGCGGTCCCACGATCTTGTCGGTGAGCAACGCGGGGTCCGTGGTGCCGATCACGGTACGGCCGGACAGCACGGTGAACTCCGGTGCCGCGGTGAACACCGCCGTCAGATCCATGAAGTGCCGGAACCCGAAGCGCTGTTCCGCCTCGGGGCCGATGAACATCAGCCCGCCGTCCAGATTCAGGTACCCCTCGTCGATCAGGTGGCGCACGATGGGTTCCGCCGAGGCACCGAACGGGCCGAGCCCGCCCCACCAGCCTCGCCATAGCCGATCCCCGACCTGATGTTCTTGAAGACACAGGGCGAGGATCTGCTGGGCCGTGATGTGCCGGGGTTCCGGCGGCGCGACGACCGGTTCCACCCAGCCGCGGGACCAGAGCAGGAGAAGGGCGGCCGCCGACAGCAGCCCGGATTCGTCCACCGCCAGGAAGAGGCAGTTGCGCTTCGACCCGGGACGCCGTCCGGTGCGCCCCAGACGCTGGAGGAACGAGGCGACCGTGCCGGGTGCATCGATCTGGATGACCCGGTCCAGGTCACCGACGTCGATGCCGAGTTCCAGCGTGCTCGTGGACACGATCACACAGTCCCGGGCCTCCGCGAAGGCTTCCTCCGCCCGGCGTCGCTCGTCCGCGGACAGCGAGGCGTGCGACAGGAAAGTGGTCACGCCTTTCACCCGAAGCGCTTCGCCGAGCTTCTCCACGTCCCGGCGCGCCTCGCAGAACACCAGACGCTTCTCGCCCCGGTGCAGCGCCGCGATCACCGTTGCGGCGTTGGCCAGAGAACCGACGTAGTCGAGTTCGATCTCTCCGGGCGGAGGAAGCGCCGGAGCACTCTCCCGCAGGTGAGGAGCGACGACCCGCGCCGTGCGCTTGCCGGCTCCGGATCCTTGGAGCCAGGTCAGCAGCTCATCGGGGTTTCCCACGGTCGCGGAAAGGCCGACACGCTGGACCTGCCGGTCGGCCACCCGCTCCAGCCGCTCCAGTACGGCCAGCAGATGCCAGCCCCGGTCGTCCCCCGCGAAGGCGTGCACCTCGTCGACGACGATCGTGCGCAGTCCCGAGAAGAAGGCCCGGTGATCGACATTGGCACTGACCAGCATCGCTTCCAGCGATTCCGGAGTGGTCAGCAGCACGTCCGGCCGGTCGTGCAAGATGCGCTTGCGACGGGTCTGGGGTACGTCACCGTGCCAGAGGGCGGCGGTGCGCCCCAGCCAGGAGGTGTACGTCTCCAGCCGGGGCAGCAGGTTGTTCAGCAGCGCCTTGAGCGGACAGACGTACAGCACCGAGGTGCCGGACCAACCTTCCTCCGCCATGCGCGACAGCAGAGGGAAGCAGGCCGCCTCGGTCTTCCCGCCGGCGGTGGGGGCCAGCAGTACCGCGTCCGCCCCGTCCATCAGCGGCGCGATCGCCTCCTCCTGGAGCGGCCGCAGGCCCGACCAGCCCAGGGAGTTCACGATGTGGTGGACCAGGCCCCGGTGCAGTCGATCCAGCGGGTCGGGACCCGCGGGCACCTCTGTCACGGAAGGTCCAGAGCGATGTCATCGGCGCTCGTGGCCGCCGCCGCGTTGCGTTCGACCTCGCTCAGCTCCGTGGTGTTCACGGTCAGGGCGTAGTGCTCGCGCGGGTCGAAGTCCTCGAACTGGTCGATGCGGTCGAGGACATCGCCCACGAGCTTCTTCAGGAACAGCCGGGGAGCCACACCCACCTTGCCGCCCAGCGCTCCGCCCACGGCCTTGGCGAGATCGGCGATGTAGGTCTCGTCCGCGAGGGCCTTGATGCGGTCCGGGTTCGATGAGCCACTCGCGTACAGGTCACGGATCGTCAGCCCCAGGCCGATGAGCGAGTCGAGCGTGAAACCGGACAGCCGGAGCTGCACGGCGCGCGGGTTGTCGAAGCGGGGATCGGTGCTGAAGTCGGTGGCCAACCGCTGTGCGAGCGGCGCCAGCCGTTGCACGCCCTGCTGTCCGTCGTAGAACGCCGGTGTCCCGGTGATCATCAGGTAGAGCCCGGGGAAGCGCCCGGAGTGCACCTCGTCGATCAGCTGGCGCAGCGCGTTCAGCGCCTTGTCCCGTGCGTCTGAGCGGACGCGCTGGAGCGTTTCCACCTCGTCCAGGACGACGAAGAGCCCTGCGTGCCCGGAGTCGCGCAGCACGGTCAACAGGCCCTGCAGGAAACCGAGTGCGCCGAAGTGGTCCAGGTCGCCGCGCACTCCGGCCGCCTTGCGGGCCGCGGCGGCCACGTGCGGCTGTCCGCCCAGCCAGGCCATGACGGCGGACGCGGCGGCCTCGTCTCCCGCCGCGAGCGCGTTCCGGTATCCGCGCAACGCGATGGCGAACGACGGAGCGTGTCGGGAGACCTCGACGAGCCGGGCTGTCATCAGCCGCTCGACCGCGTCGGGCAGCGCCTCTTCCGAGGCTCCGTCGGCGAGTGCGTCTTCTTCCAGCGCGTAGGACCACGCGTCCACCACAGGCCGCAGCGCGCTGGGCGGAAACCCAGGTGTGGCCAACCGCTCGGTGAGCCGACGGTAGACGGTCTCCAGCTTGTGCAGCGGCGTCTCGTTCTCGGAGACCTGGATCTCGGCGACGGCGAATTTACGGCGCTTGGCGCGCTCGCCAAGCCACCGGGTGAAAAAGGTCTTGCCGGATCCGTACTCACCGCGGACCGCTTTGAAGACTGACGATCCTGACGCGGCAGCGTCGAGTTCCGCGTCGAGTGCGCTCTCGAATCGCTCCAGGCCGGTCGCGAGGAGGTCGAGCCCGCTTTCGGGGACGGCGCCGCGCCGAAGGGCGTCGATGACGTCACGGCGCCGCGCCGCGCTGACGGGTCCGGTTCGGCCGGGGCTGTCGGTACTCACCCCATCAGTCTCGCACTGAGCGAGGCCAATCTGACGGCCTGGCCATTGCACTTGACGCACGGATGGTCACTTGGTGCAATCGTATGTTCACCGTTCAGCTTCAATCGGGGAGACGACCCAGCGTGGCGCTCGACGGCCTCAATCTCGGCAACGTTCTCAAAGATGTCGCATCCGGAACCCTTCAGCTTCCTGATTTCCAACGCGAATGGAAATGGGATGACGAGCGCATCAGGGCTCTCATCGCGACGGTGACGCTCGACTATCCCCTCGGCGTCGTGATGGCGTTGCAGACCGGCGGTGTCTCCCAGTTCAAGCCCCGTACGCTCAACGGTGCGGAGTCCGCCGAGGGCACGACGCCCGAGTTACTGCTCCTGGACGGGCAGCAGCGCATGACCTCCCTGTTCCAGGCGCTCCACCGGGACCAGCCGGTTGAAACCGTCGACGCGAGGGGCAAGGAACTCAAGCGCTGGTACTACATCGACATCGCCAAGGCCATCGGAGCACCGGCGGACCGTGACGACGCGGTCGTTTCCGTGCCCGAGGACCGGATTCTCCGGTCCGACTTCGCCCGCAGGGTCGTCCGTGACCTGAGCACGGTCGAACAGGAGTGTGCGGAAGGCTTCTTTCCGCTCCACCTCGTGTTCGACACGCAGCGCGTGAACGAATGGCTCCAGGAGTTCGTGAAGGTCGATACGGCGAACTGGGGCATTTGGAGCGAGTTCCAGCAGCACGTGCTCAACCATGTGCAGCAGTTCCAGGTGCCGATGATCAAGCTGCCGGCCTCCACCACCATGGACGCCGTGTGCGCCGTGTTCGAACGGGTCAACACCGGTGGTGTGTCGCTCAATGTCTTCGAGCTGCTCACCGCCACCTACGCAGGCAACCAGGAGCACGTCGCGGAGCTCGGCGACTACTATCGGCTCCCGGTCGAGTGGGAACAGATCAAGAAGGATCTGACCTCGTCCTATCCGGTGTTCGGCCGCATGGAGGCCGGCGTTGAGGACGGTCTGAGCAGCAGCGACTTCCTGCAGGCCGTCGCGCTCGTCCGCACCTGGGAGGAGAAGCAGGCCGGTCAGCGCAGCTCGGTCTCCTGCAAGCGCCGTGACCTGCTGCGGCTGCCGCTCACGGACTTCCGGCGCCTCGCGCCACGCGTGGCGGAGGCGTTCAAGTGGGTGGGGGCGTTCCTGGAGCAGCAGTGCATCGTCCGCACCGGAGACCTCCCGTACCGCACCCAGCTCGTGCCACTGGCCGCCGTCCGGGCCGTCCTCGGAGAGGAGCTGGACACGCCGGGCTCGGACGAGCGGATCGCCCAGTGGTACTGGTGCGGTGTGCTCGGCGAGATGTACGGCGGATCGACCGAGAGCCGCTTCACTCGGGACGTGGAGCAGCTCATCGGCTGGATCCGCGGTGAGGAAGGGGTCATTCCCGACACGATCGCCGAAGCCGCCTTCCTGGACGACCGGCTGGACAGCCTCACCACGCGCAACAGCGCCGCCTACAAGGGCATCTACGCGCTGCTGGTCAAGCAGGGCGCGGTGGACTGGTACTTCACCGAGGCGCCTCTCACCGCGGGCCGGCTGATCGAGTACAACGTGGACGTCCGGCAAATCTTCCCCAAGGGATGGATCGCCAAGAACGCCTCGGCGCAATCGGCCAAGGCGAACTCCATCGTCAACAAGACGCCGCTGTCCTTCCGGGCAAGCCGAAGCCTCGTGGGCTCTCCCGCCGTATACCTCAAGTCGCTCACGCTGGAGTCCGGGATGCGGCCCGAGTGGTTTGACGATGTTCTCGCCACTCATCTCATCGATCCGTCCGCCCTGCACGAAGCGGACTTCGAGCGCTTCTATGAGAACCGCGCCCGGCAGCTGCTCGACCTGGTGAAGTCCGCCATGGGCAAGCGCACCGTCTTCCGTGACACCGCGGGCTGGTGAGCGCAGGGATGTCGCACACACCATCTGAGGAGCGGCTTCGCCAACTCCGGGGCAAGCTGATCCCGGTTGCCGAGCTTCTCGCGCTCTTCGGCACGCGGGTGCGGAACGACCAGTCCGTCTTGCTCATCACGCAGACGCTCAAGGACGCCGGGCTTTCGACCGTTCCCTATTTCGCCAACTGCAACGGCCGGGCCGATGTACACGTCGTGCCCCTCGAATCCGTGGCCGAGCCGGAGGAACAGGAGCCGGATGTTCAGGAGGGAGAGGGGGCGGGGGACGGGCTGACGCCCGGGTCGCTACCCCAGCACTCCTTCCGGATCGGGGATCTCCCGGCCGCACACAGCGGGGTCGACTGCGTGCCGTCCAACGCGTCGGTGACCCAGGCCACCTATCTCATGCGCACCAAGAACTACTCCCAGGTGCCCGTCATCGATGGCAGGGCGACCCTGCACGGAGTGGTCACCTGGAGTTCGGTCGCCAAGATGTATGAGACCAACGCAGCGACCACCCTGGCGAAGGCGCTGGTGGACGACCCGCCGATCGCGGATTCGCGTCAGGACTTCTTCTCCCTCCTGCCGATCATCAGCGAGTACGGCTACGTGCTCGTGCGCGACAGCGGCGGACAGTTCACCGGAATCGTCACCGGCGCCGATATTACGGAGCGCTTCGACGCCACGGCGTGGCCGTTCTTCGTCGTGGGCGAGATCGAGTTCCGGCTTCGCAAGTGCCTCGGCACGGCCCTGGATCCGGACAACATCCGCGCGGTGCAGCCGAACAACAAGAAGACCGGTCAGATCACCGATCTGATGTTCAACGGCTATGTGAAGCTGCTCGACGGCCACCAGCAGAACCCGGCGCTCTGCCCCCTTGCCGACCAGAACTGGCAGGCTCTGGGCTGGACGGGTGTGGACCGGGTCCAGTTCGTGCATCAGCTCGACCGGGTGCGCGCGATCCGCAACATGATCGCGCACTTCGACCCCGAGCCGCTGTCGAAGAGGCTCAGCGACGAGCTGCGCCAGTTCGTCGGGCTGCTGCGGCAGCTCACCTGACGTCGGCCGCCCTCTGTGGGACCCGTTACGTCAGCTCGAACTGGTCCCGCAGCAGACCCGTGTGCAGCCGCACCGTCCGGCCGTCCGGCAGCGTCTCCAGGACCTGCACTCCGTCGTGGTTCAGCAACTGCCGGAGTACGGCGGCGAAGCCGTCGGCTGCCCTGGAAGCGGGTAGCCCGATGCGCTGGGCCAGGGCGGTCACCGGAAGGGTGCCTCCCGCATCCAGCAGTGCCCGTACAGCCTTCTCGACCCGGGCCAGCTCCGGCGGGCGGGGCCGGCGGGCGAGAAGGTCCACCTGAGCCTCGAGGATCTCGGACGCCATCAGCCCGTCGACCAGCGCGTCATCAGGGGAGACCGGCTTGGCGGAGAGCAAGGCGTCATCCCCTTCCGAGGGAACCAGCGCCATGTCGAAGAGTGAGTCGTGGCTCTTGGCCAGCTCGGCGTCCGCCTTCGTCCGCTTGGACGGCTTCTTCGCCGGGGAGGGCGCCACGGCGGGCCGTGCCGGCGTCGGCTCGTCGGCTGCCGCGTCGAGCGGCCACCACGGCGGCTGCTGGCTGCCCAGCTCACGCCAGCCGCTCGGCGGCTCGGCGCCGAAGGGCAGGAAGGCCAGGACGGGGATGGCGACCTCGGCCAGGGAGGCGCCGCCGTGATAGCCGGCCTTGTGTGAGGTGTAGCGGGAGTCCGCGTCCCAGAGGGCGACGATCTCGCCGCCGGGCTCCGGCGCGACCACGCGCGGTCCCGAGAGCGCGATCTCCGTCTCGGCGAGCGGGCCCTTGCCGGAGCGGTGCCGGGCCGACTCCACCCGCTCGGGGTCGGCCTCGACCCGCGTCCCGTGCCGGTCGATGACATGGCCGTGGTCGCTGGTGAGGATCACGGCCCGGCCCTGGGTGGCGGCGAAGTGCAGCAGGTCCCGCAGCCGCCCTATGTCGCCGAGCCGCCAGGCGCCGTCGCCGAGCTTCTGCTCGGTGGCCAGCCGGTCGTCGACGGTGTTGAGCACCACGGCCACATGCGTCCGGTCGCCGACCAGCGCCTCGTGCAGCTCGGGGCCGAGGGGCGCACCGCTGGTGTCGCCGCGCAGGTCGTCCTTGTGGAAGACGGCGGCTTCCTCCTCGCCCCAGAAGCGGTGCTCCGGGAAGAGCCGCTTCTCGTCGGCCTGGGTGCCACTCATGAGACGTGCGGCGAACAGAGAAGTGCGCGACACAGCCGTGACGGTGGGCAGCGCGGCGGCCATCGCCCGGCGCACCGGGGTGCCCTTCGCCTTGGGCAGCGGGTCGTACTCCACCCAGTGCTCGCGCAGTTCCTCACCGAGCTGGGCGGCGATGGCCGCACTCATCCCGTCGAGCACCAGAAGCAGCACCCGGCGCTTCCCCGCCTTCACCACGGGGGCGACGACCTTCGGCAGGAAGGTCTCCACCGTCAGCATGTCCTCCGGGGGCCTGCCGCCCGCCGTCCAGGCCGCGAGGGACCGGGCGAAGTGGCGGTCGATGTCCCGTCGGCGGGCGCGTACGGAGGTGCCCAGGGCGTCGTAGGCCGACTTCAGCGTCGCATCGGGGTCCCCGCCGGACTCGATGTGGTCGAGCGCGAGGTCCACCCAGCCGGTTTCGGTGACGTGCCGTCCGATCCCGGCCCGCACGCTTTCGCCCTCCGCCTCACTGCCCGTCGCCGGTTCCGTCGCGAGCCACCGGGTGAGCCGCTGCGCCATGCGGGCCCGTTCGATACGGGGCCGGGCGTCGGGTTCGGGCGCGAGCCGGTGGTCGTCGAGCGCGGCCACCGCCTGCGCGATCCGCGCCTGCTCTCCGGCCGGCAGCGCTTCACCGACAGCGGTGAAGCGGGCCTCGAGCCCCGCGGCCAGCAGGGGGCTGGTACGGGTGGCCTGCTCCGCGCCGAACTGCCGCGCCAGCAGGGCCGCACGGTCGCGTACGGAACCGGAGAGGCGCCGCGCGGTCGCCGCCGATTCCTCGTTCGCCGACCGTCCCGTCAGCAGCAGTCCCGAGACGTACTCCTCGCAGGAGCGACCGAAGGCCGCCACCAGGGTGTCCAGGGCCTCGCCGTGGGCGGGCGGCTCCTCGCCGAACCAGCGCTCGGCCCGCCCCCGGGCCCGGTAGTTCTCCGCGTCCGCCGCCGCGTCGGCATGCGTCCACAGCGCGGCGCAGACCAGCCCGAAGGCGACGGCGTCCGGCCCGTGCTCGGCCTCGACCAGGGCGAGCAGTGCCCGTCCGGCCTGGCCCGCCTGGTCCGACGAGCCGAGGAACTCGCGGATACCGGCCCGCTCGGGCGCGCGCAGGGCCAGATAGCGGTCCGGGCCGCCGGATGCCAGTGACCACCGCAGCAGCGTGTGGATGTCGAGTGCGTCGCCGTTCGCGGACAGGGTGTGCCGCTGGTCGCGGTCCGGGTCGTACCGGCCGATGCCGAGCCTGCGGAGCGTGAGTTCACTCAGCGCCTTGTCCCGGGACAGCACCCCGCCCGGGAGCCGCGGCCAGCCGCCCGGCGGGGTGGCGTCCAGCAGCGCCTCGGCGGCCCAGGTCTCGTCGACCAGCCAGCGGTCGGCGCTGACCGCGCCGAAGGATTCCCGGACGACGTCCCACGAGTCCACCACGTTGACCCGGTGCCGGTGCACCTTGGCCAGCAGGTCGGGGCCGAGTTCGGCCTCTTCCCGGTCGGTGAGCACCACCAGCACGTCGGGGTCGGGCGCCCCCTGTGCCCGGTGCGCCAGCACCAGCTCGTACGCGGCGAGCGGCGAGGGCGCGGTGGCCACCGACGCGTGTCGGTGTTCGCCCCACGCCAGCTCGGCCGGGCCGTCCCAGCGCGGCGCGGCGCGCAGCAGCACGGCCCGGCGCTTGCCCGGGGTCAGGCCGGGCTGGGACGCCAGGTACTGGGCGATGGTCGCGGGGTTGAGCCGTGCCGCACTGGTGGTGGTCTCCGCGCTCGTGCTCGTCGTCGTGGTCGTCACCGCACCTGCCTCGTTCCGCTCATTCCACGACCCGCCAGCTGATCTCGATCGTCGCGTCGGGGTCGGCGGCCGCGAGTTCGTCCAGTTCGGCCCGGAGCTGAGCGATCACCTGGGACGCCTTGGCCCGTCCGCCGCCCGACCGGCGCGCCCCACGGGGGCCGGGGAGCGGGTGGTTGGTGGACACCGGCGGCCGGGCGGCGTCGTCGTTCAGGCTCACCGCGTCGGGCGTGGTGAGCTGGGAGGGCGGGGACACGGGGGCCGGGGTGACCGTGGGGGTGGCCGTGGGCGGCTGGGGCCGGGCTGCCGCCTGGCTGCGCTCGATGACCGAGACGATGGACTTCCGCGCGTCCCGCAAGGCGTCCTCGAGTCGCATCGTGCGCTGATCCGCGCGTGCCGCGCCGCGCAGCGCCTCCAGCACGGCCTCGCCCTGCGGCCCGTAGTTGGGCGCGAGCTTCAGCATGTCCCAGGCCGCGACGACCAGCGCGTCGGCGACGGTCTTGGCCTGCTTGATCGTGGCCCCGTAGCGGCCGGCGGACGCCTCGCCCAGGTCGAAGGTGGCAAACGTGGTGATGACCTGCTTGGCCGCCGCCGAACCTCCCGCCGTGCTCTCGGAGAGGTCGCGCAGCTCCTTGAGCAGGTCACGGGAGCGGCGGGCGAGGGTCAGCCTGCCCGTCGCAGACTCGTCGGCCCCGTCCAGGCCGAGCAGCTTCGCGTGCTTCTCCAGCTCCTCGACCAGCGTGTCCACCTGCGGCTTGTAGTCCCGGGCCTTGGCCGTGATCTGCCGGGCGAAGTGGCTGACCAGCCGGCCCCGGCGCAGCTTCGGGGGCTGCTCGCCGAAGATGTCCCAGAACCGGCGCCCTGCCTCCTCCCAGACCGCTTCGTCCGGCAATGGCTGGGAGCGCAGACCGTCCTGGGGCTTGATGGCCGACAGTTCGGGCGCGGGGTCGAGCAGCGACCCGGCGCGCACCCACACCCGGTCGTCCATCTCCGCGTACGAGGCGATGACCAGGTTGACGAGGAACGCGTCGAGGCCCATCGGCTCGGGCCGGTCGATCCACTCGGCCAACTTGACCACGCTCAGGTCGCCCGGACCGCCGTCGGTGCGGGCCTGCAGGTTGAAGTGGTCCACCCAGCGGCTGGAGGGCCGGAAGTAGACCTCTCCCTGCTGGCCGAGCCCGAGGGGCGCGGCGATCCGCCGCATCAGGGGCCGGTCCTTCGAGGGAACCTCGACCTGCCGCTCGGCGGATTCCGCCGCCGCCCGGATGTGCCCGAAGACGGTACGGGCCTGCGCGGGCGTGACCGCCGTGTGGGTGCCGTCGGGGTCGAGGTCGGGGTGCGCGGGGAACTGGTGCGCCAGCAGCTTCTTCGCGATGTGCCGGGCCCCCTCGGACAGCGACTGGCCGATGGAGACCTTGAGGTCGGGCACGTCACGCAGCGATGCGAAGTGGTCCTCGAAGGACACGTCGACATCGGACGCCTTCTTGTCCCCGCAGCCGTACGCCTGCTTGAAGGCCGCCGTCACCGTCTTGATCAGGGACTCCCGCTGCTCTTCGAGAAGCACCCTGGCCCGCGCCCGGTTGTCGGCGTTGAGGTGCTGGGCGTAGTGGGTGTCGAAGCGCCGCTGGTCGGCCAGCGCGTAGTCGATGACGACCAGCTTCTGGAAGTCCTTGTAGCGGGGGGCCGACAGGTAGGTGGGGATCCACCCCACGGTGCGGGTCCCGGTACCGGACTGCTCGCGCAGCGTGCGCAGCCGGTTGACCGCCTCGACGGCACCGTGCTCGCTCTCCTGGTAGGGCAGATCGACGACCAGCCGCCACAGCCCGTCCTGGCTCGGGGAGAACTCGTGGTCGGGAAGGTTCTCCGGGTCGTTGACATCGCCGATGACGACTTCCGCCGTGCGGTGCGAGCCGCGCCAGACGAGCTTCAGATCATCCGCGCTGCCCAGCCGCTCGTGCACCTCCAGCCCCAGTTCCTTGGCCAGGAGCCGCCTGGCCAGGGCCCGGCGATTGGAGCGGTTGTTGTTCACGTTCGCGTTGGCGATGACGGAGTCGACGTCCACCCCGGCCAGTTCGAGCCGGACACCGGGGTTGACCTTGGTGCCGGTCGCCTTGATCTCCACGAAGTGGGTGGCCCACTCGTCGACCTTCGCCTTGATCATCCCGACCTCCGCCCCGGGGATGGGGGAGAGAACCGAGCCGTGGTTGAGCGCGCCGAGGCGCCGGATGGTGAGGTCGCGGAGAGCGGGCACGCCGGGGGCCAGCGCGGACAGCAGCAGCGTGCACATCAGCCGGTTGTCGCCGACGAAGCCCCGGCAGCGTTCGAGGAGCTGCGGGTCGGTGATGGTCTCGCGGCGGTGCCGGTAGCGCTCGATGTCCTCCTCGGTGATCTCGTAATTCCCGAGGAGGTGCGGCCGCAGCTTGGTCCGGTAGAGCTTGTCCGCGACCTTGAACTCCACCTTCAGGCTGTCCACGAACGGCTTGTCGCCGCCGTCGGCGATGACGGGGTAGAGGTCGCCGAGCGGGATCAGGTTTTCCAGCGTCGCGTCGTCCCGGTGGTCGGCGAGGAGCTGGCCCATGAGCTTGAGGCCCGTGCGGGAGCGCTGGAGGGCGGAGGAGATGTGGACGAGGGTGTCCATGAAGGCGGGGGAGAAGGGGTACGTCAGCCGGAACGACTCCTCGTCGGCCCCCGTCGTGGCCTCGTCCGAGCCGAGCAGCACGTCCCAGACCTGCGGCCCGACGCGCTTGACCTTCGCGAAGGCGGCGTCCAGCTTGGCGGCGGCCTCCGCGTCCTTGGGTGTGAGGAGGCGCGCGTGGGCGATCTGGGGGAGGTTGCGGTCTTCGAGGGTGATCTTGTCGAAGCGGCCGGAGGCCAGGTTCAGGCTGTCCTGGATCGCGGTCTCGGCGGCGCCGGAGGTCTCCTCGCCGACCAGTTCGCGCAGGTCGCGCTGGCGGGCGATGAAGGAGACGATCGGGATGGCGCGGCGGGAGTCGGCGCCCTCCACGAAGTTGGTGATCTTGTCCGTCTCGCGGGAGACGAACTTCTGGTCGTGGATGCGGTTGGCGAGCCACAGGATCAGCTCGTCCAGGAAGAGGATCAGCCCGTCGTAGCCGAGCGACTTCGCGTGCTCGGCGATGACGGCGAGGCCGGCGTCGAGGGAGATGAACCCGTGCTCGTCCTCGGCCGCGTGCCGGGCGAAGCCGGGGAACCAGGTGACGCTGGCGTCGTGGACGAGCTTCGCGCGTAGCTCGGCGGGAGTGCTGGGGTTGACGAGGTTCAGGTTCACCTCGCCGCCGTCCAGCTCCTCGGCGGCGAGTGCGGTGTTGAGCAGCTCCGGCGTCCAGGTGAACGGATCCCCCCACTCGTCGTCGTCCTCGTCGTCGGCGGTGGCGCCCGGGGTGGGGGCGTCGGCGAGCCCGGCGATGAAGGCTTCGTCGCCGACGCGGTGGCGGTGGGAGCGGATGTCCTCGAAGAGCGAGTCGGTCCGGTACACCTGCGGGGTCGGGGCGTCCTTGTGCTGGGGCAGGGACTTGACGTGGCTGACGTAGCCGCCGAGGACGCGCTGCTCCAGGGACTTCGCGCCGAGCATGTGATACGGGACGAGGAGGAACCGCTTGCCGTCGGTGCCCAGCCACTCGTGCTTGGTCAGCACCGGGTCGAAGTCCCCGCGGCTGCGGACGGCCGGGTCGCCCCGGAGGAGGGCGTGGAGGACGGCCATGAAGTGGGACTTACCGGAACCGAACGAGCCGTGGAGATAGGCGGCCTTCGAGGTGTGCCCGTCGAGGGCCGCCTTGATGAGGCTGAGGGCCTCGTCGAAGTTCTCCAGGAGGCGTTCGGTGACGACGTAGTCCCGCAGCGCGCGGGCCGCGCCTTCCTCGGTGACGGCCTCGGCGAGCTTCAGCACGAAGTCGGAGGTGGAGATCGACGTCTTGATGTCGATGACGTCGCGGAGGAGAGGTGCCGTGCCGGTGGCGTTCGGGGCCATCTGTGTCTCGCTTCTCCTGGTTCCTGCGTCCCTGGGTGCGCGTGAGCGCGTGGGCCTGGACAGCAGGGTCTCCCCCCTGGCCCGGGGCGGCGACGGTTACGGATGGTCTCCGCGCGGCCCCGGTGTGTTGTCGTCAGTCGCACGTGCGACTGGGCCCGAGCACAGTCTCACGTGACAGTGTGCCCGTCCCCGATCGTAACGGCTTGCTTAGAGGGGGGAACCGGTGTGCCGGACGGGCGGGGGGAGTGGCCGGTAGGGGAGGGGGACTACAGGTTGTCGAAGTCTCCGGCGGCCATCCCGGCTTTGAACGCCTTCCACTCACCGGAGGTGAAGCAGAGGTGGGGGCTGGAGGGGTTCTTCGAGTCGCGGACGGCCACCCCGCCGTCGGGGAGGGCCGCCAGCTCGAAGCACTGGCCGTTGTTGGCGGTGAAACTGCTCTTCTGCCAGGGGAGCGTGGCGGGGTCGATCGAGTAGAGGTCTATCTTCTCCATCAGTCAGCTTCCCTTGTTCCTGGTGTGAGCGATGATGTCGCGACTCTCCTCCGGAGATAGGGCCGCATCGGTGAGGCTCCGGAAGAGTCGGTGCAGGCGGCGCAGGTCTCGCGGGTCGTCCATAGTCAAGCTACCAGCGACGGACTCGCCGAAGGCCACGTCGGGAACGTCCTCGTCCGAGAACTGCAGAATCATGAACGCCGAGATCTGAGCGGCTTGTTCACCCTTCTCGTAAGGGACGATGCGGAGATCAATGCTCGGGTGCGTCGAGATCTCCAACAGGTGCTCCAACTGCTCCCGATGCGTGCGCTCGCCTCCTACTTGGAAGTCGAGTGCGGCCTGCGCGATCACGTAGTGGCACTCAAGAGGGGAATCCGCCTCGTGCAAGCAGTGCCGTTGGCGCAGGCTGCGGACCTCGACAAGTGCCTCGATCTGGTCTGGCCCCAGCGAGGCGAAGCCCACGCCCGTGACTGCCTGTGCGTACGCCTCGGTCTGCAACAGGCCCGGCAGGATCCCGATTTGGTACTCGTGGACGGTCGAGGCGGCGGCCTCGAATCCGAGGAAGCGTTCATACTGCGCACTGATGACCTCGCTGTATCGAGACCACCATGGTTGCTGCCGTTCCCGCGCGGCAGCGTGCAGCTCGGCGAGTTCGTCGCGCTGGTCCCGGGGCACCTCGTAGAGATCCATGAGCTGAGCGAAGTGCTCCTGGGAGCACACGCGCTTCCCGTTCTCGATGCGGCTGATCAAAGAGACGTGGCCGCCGCGCGCCGGGGGCGCCCGCGCCATCGGGGATCGCGGGGTGGCGTGGCGCACGCGACGGAACCGGCGGCCCCCCCTGTCGCGAGTCGAAAACC
>NZ_JBHYVB010000005.1:43816-77983 GCF_042750115.1 Streptomyces sp. NPDC059455 | reverse complement strand
CTGTATTTGTGGGTGTGGGCGCTCTCTCGGGGTTTTGGTTTATCGGTGGTGTTTTAATTGCTGTGGCGGGGGGCGGGGGGGGGGGGCCACCTCCGCGATCGTGTAGCGCTTGGTCTCGTGGCGCAGGCGACGTAAGGCTCGGCCGAACGTTACGCGAGACATCAGCAGCGTGCTGTTGCCGTTGCTCATTGCTGCTCCTCATGTTGGGCGACCGGCTTAAAAGCTGCCCTGCAACCGGACATCTGCGATCCAAAAGGCGTCGGAAGCGAGCGACATCTATCGTCGTGTCAATTGACACGTCCGGTGACTTGACGGTGCCGAGTCGCGGGGTGCAGCTTAGCTTCTGTGACGCAATGCACTCAACTGGATGCTGAGTGCGTTCGAAGTCCCTGCGTGCGTAGAGAGACGCATGGGACGGCTGACGACCGAGCAAGCTCCCACCTCTATGCGGGGTTCGGACTGCTCGCTGGACCGGTGGGAGCTGTCATGGGTGAACCTCGCGAAGTGAAATTCCGGCTGCCGCGCCGACGGAGCAGCGTCCCGAGGGCGCGTGCGTTAGTGCATTCCGTGCTCGGTGACTGGGGCATCGGACAAGCGGCGCACACGGCGGAGCTGGTCCTCTCAGAGCTGGTGACCAATGCGATGCGCGTACGTGTGCCGCGTGGCCGGCTGGTCGGAGTGCGGATCGCATGGCTGCCAGAAGACAGCCTCCTGCGTCTGGAAGTCAGCGACGCAGGCGAAGGAAAGCCCGAGGTGCGGGCGCCCGGCGAGGACGAGACGGGCGGGCGAGGGCTCCTGCTCGTGGAGGCGATGGCTGATCGTTGGGGTTTCGAGCAACGCGCGTGCGGGATCGGAAAAACGGTTTGGGCGGAGTTGAAAGCCCCAGACCTCGCTACCGGCCGCGCCCGGATCGAAATGGCTGCGGTAGCGGTCCGTGAGGGTCAGTGCGTACGAGTGTGGGGCGCTTGGCGAACGGTTCGAAGGGTGGGCACTGAGCGTTCTGCGTCGGGCGGCAGTTGCACTGTCGTGCTTGAGCTGGACGACGGTTTCGAACTGCGGGTCGACCCCGCCGCGCCGTTGACCGTTCGAGAGCCGGGTACGTCCTCCTCGCACAAAGGCGGGGAGGACGCATCGGGATAGCTGCTCAGCCCTTGGTTGAGCGCCGGCCACGAGTGGCCGGGGCGGGCCGCCAGGCCCGCAGATCGTCATCAGTCAGGTCGTGTTCGCCTTGTTGGGTGGTCCGGTAGCCCGCGAAGAAGGCCGCGGGAGAGCTGCCGTAGAGCGGGTCGAAGTCGTCGTGCCACTGGTCGAGCCAAGGCTGAAGTTCGAGCAGGCCCGCGAGCAGCGGCGTCATCTCCTCGGAAGACAGTCCGTCGTGGTTGGTGAAGTACGTGGCGAGCGCTTGTGCCTGCTCCCTGTGGTCCCAGCCCGCCCAGCCGAACAGCTTCGGCGTCCCGGAGATCGCCCCGGTCGCATACGAGATGAACCGCTCCTTGGGCACGTCCAGCTTGCCTCGGGCCCGCCAGTAGGAGGGCTTGAGGAAGTCGGCCGAGGTGTACTTCGGAGGCACCGGAACGGTGTCCCGGATCTTCCGCTTGGCGGGCTCGTCCAGAGCGGCGTCTTCCTTCCGCTGGAGATCCCAGACCTGCTCCCAGTCTTCGCGCTTCTTCAGACCGCTGGGCTTGTAGCGGAGCGCGGGGAGGAACGGCACGTGCTCCTCGGCGAGGAGGTCGGCGACGACGGTTGCTAGCTCCGTGCGGGGTGCGTACAGCTCCGCGACGGACACGAAGTCCTCATCGAGGGACAGCGCGGAGGTGAGCTGCTCGCGGGTGAGGATGGTCGGCTGTCCGTCGGGGAACCACAGCTCGCGGTTCTCCATACGGTCCAGCAACCAGGACTTGAGCGCACGCTCCTGGAGTGTGTCCCATCCCTCAGTTGTCCAGCGGCGCTTGTATTCGGGGCGTTCCACCATGCCGATGGCACGGGAGGTCTCGATGACATCAATGCGCTTCTGGACGACGGCCTTATAGGCGTCGGACCAGTGGTCGGGCAGCTCAGTGATGGGCGTGGAGTTGTGCCGCTTGAACCACTCGTCGGACGCTTCGCCCTTCTCGACGCGACGGGCCAACACAATCTCGAAAGCACGCTCGCCGAGGGCGAGTCCCGGGGTTTCCGCTTCGGGTGCGCGGAGGTCTTCGAAGTGGAGGTTGTAAAGAGAGTAGACTTGCCAGTCCAACTCTTCCTGAAGAGTGATCATCCTGCTGTGGATCGACTCCCAGACAGTGCGAGCCTCGCGAAGGGAATGCGCTGTGGGTGTTGCTGCTGATGCAGCGAGAGCGGAAGGGCTGGTGGCAGCGAGCTGCTGAGCGAGACCATCGAGTGCGGTTGCAGTTGGAGCAGGATACCGGCTCGGTAGCGGGAAGCTGTGGAGCTTCGTTGCGGTGAACTCATAGAACTTTTCCCACCCTTCGCTGGCGATTCCACCGCCAATGCCGCCATTTCCGCGATCGAAGCACAATTGCTTCATCCAGAGGCATGCTGTGGAACTGTTCAAGACGCCGACGAGATTTACATGGTCTTGCTCAGAAGAGCCTTCTCGTAGCTTGATCACCGGTGCGGTTTGCTTGAACACATTACCGCCCCGATCGAGTGCGAAATGGTTATGCGTACTTACGAATGCAACCGTAATTGAGAGTGGTGTCCGGTACCTCTCAACCACCCATCGGTACCATGCCCACCATGGCTTTCCCGTCTGCTCCTGCGTGCGGCCGTCGAAGTCGGTGGTGGAACGCAGGTGGCTTCTAGTGATCCATAGAATTCTTGCCCAAGAGGCGGATTCATCGTATGGAAGAGGCTGCAAATCGTCATCGTATGGGGCTATGGCGGCCTCGTAGCTATGAGTGTTCCAGTCGCGCACAACCTCCCCGACAATTAGAGGTTTGCTGATTTCCTTGGATACGCCTTTTCGTCTGAGTGTCGAAGCAGTACTGATGAAAGCTTCATCCTGCCCTGGGAAGCTAGCGAAGCCAATGTCTCTGGGTAGGGTTGTCCGCAAAGGTGCGTTGCTCGCGGACTCGAGTTGGCGAACCATTTCCAATCCGCCATCCATTAGCATCCATGGCTGTTTGCCGAAGTATTGTTGACGATCTAGATCATCTACGGAAATCCACTGGCTCGACGAACCTGGTTGGTCAATCTGCTCAACGATGGCGCGCCAAACTAGACCTTTCGATCCGTCCTTTGGCGTAGTTGGTTCCCCCTGAATGCTTCGCGCAGTGCGAATTGAAGTTGACCGATCATTGCCAGAGCGTCGTCGGCCGATCAAGATCACAGTCGGAGTACCGTGTTCCGGGATGTGTGCCCCCGAAGTGTCGATGACCTCTGTGAGTTCTACTTTGTGTGCAAAGTATTCTTCGATCAGCTTAGTGCCGAATTCCCGCTTCATAAAGGAGTTTGCGGTGATCTGGCCCACCATCCCGTACCTGCGCCCACCGGGTTCCCCGACTTTCGCTAGCTGGAAGAATCGCTCGGCAAACGGAACGGACAAGGCGTATGTCCCTGCGCACGATGCGTACAGCTCTCGGTATAGGGCGTTGAGCTTTTTGTCTTTGACCGTGATGTAGGGCGGGTTCCCCACTACCACGTTGTATCGACCCACCTCAAGAATCCCCGGATACTCGTGCACGTCCTCCGTCGCGTACGAGAACTCCGCCAGGGGATCCCCCGACTCTTCACCCAGCAGCGTCAACTCAAGCTGCCGCGCCTTAATCAGCGAGTCACCCACCGCCAGGTGAATCGGCCAGTCGTACCTGCCCGCCTGCGCCAGTGTCCGGACACCCGCCGCCGCCATCCCCGCAACCAGCAACCGGAATCGCGCAATGGCCACCGCGAACGGGTTGATGTCCACGCCGTGCACCGCGTTCAGCGCATCCCGTACTCGCTCGTGCACATCACGCCCCGGCTCCCGCTCCGCGAACAACCGCACCATCCGCCGAAACGCACCCAGCACAAAGTGCCCAGACCCGCACGTCGGGTCGATCATCTTCAGCTCGCCGAACTTGCCGCCCAGCTCCCGCACCACCGGGTCCATCGTCCGGTCGAGGATGAACTCCTCCACGAACTCCGGTGTCTGGAGCAGCGCGTATGTCTTCCGCGCCGATTCCGACAGCCACTGGTACAGGTCACCCAGGAACCGGGTGTCCCACCCCTTCGTCGGGTCGTTCTCATCCAACGGGTCGGTGAAGTCGTGGACCAGCCGGTCCCCGTCCTCCCCTTCACCCCGCTCGCGCCAGAACTCCACCAGCGCCCGCGCCGCGTCATGTGACAGCGGAATCTGGTACAGCGGGTTGCGCCGCTTGTCGAACAGCAGCTTCCCGGCCTGCCCCGCGCCCAGTTCCTCGAACGCCCGCTCCAACCACCCGCGATACGTCGGGTCCGGGTCCTCCTCCACGTACTGCGCGTACCGGGCCTCCGCCAGGTCCCGACGCTCCGCGTCCGGCCCCGTCAGAAACGGCTCCTCAATCAGCCGGTTGTCCTCGCAGAACCGCACGAACACCGTGCCCAGCACCCACGCCACCGCGACCTGCGTGACCCGCTCGTCCAGCCACGCGTTCCACGTCGCCGCCGTACGACCCAGCTTCCGCGCCTCGTCGTACTCCGCCCGCAGCCGCCCCGCAACCGCGTCGCCCGCCCGTACCCGCTCCACACGGTCCGCCGACAACTCACCCTCAGCCGAACCCAAACGCGCATCCAGCCACGCACTCCACCTCGGAGTCGCCGGATCCGCCTTGCTCGCCTTTTCGAACTCCTGCCGCAGCGGTTTGAGGACCGATTCCCAGTCCCTGACCTGCTTGTCGAGGTCCGCCTCGATCGCCTTGACCTGCTTGATCAGGTCGGTCCGCAGCGCTGCAGCGTCGATCACGTCGTCACATCTCCCGTGTTCCCCGTTGTCCCCAACGTCCCCATTGCCCCGGCGGCACGCGCCCCGCCGCTAGCCGTCCCCCGGCAAGCCCGCGCGTGCCGCCAACGCCTCGGCCCGATGGGCGTTGGCCACCCACGACTCGGGCAACTCGATCCATTCTCCCAGCCCCGACTGATACGGGACAGCAACCGCGCCCAGCCTCGGCGGTCGCGCCGGGTCGCTCTGCGGGCACAGCAGCCACAGCCCGCGCCCGCCGTCCCGCGCCGCGTCGGCCAGCCGCTCCAGCACCGCCATCGCGTCGTACCGGGCGAACGCGCCCGCGTCCGCCAGCAACACAGGAGACCCCGAGCCCGACCCCCGCGTCCCCGACACCAGCTCCCGCAGCCGGGGCTCCACCGCGCCCCAACTCGTCCGCGCGTACTCACCGAACCGCATGGCCGCCTTCGACCCCGGCTCCGCCGCGTCCGCGCGCAGGATTGTCTCCCACGTCGGCTTCGGCCGCGGGTCCACCTGCTCGTGCAGGGCCCGCAGGAACAGGTCGGTCACCGACACCGCCTCCGCGCCGAAGCGGTCCGTCGTCAGCTCGCCCACCGCGCGGCTCGCCAGCCCCGTCCGTACCGTCAGCACCCGGAAGCCGTCCCGGCGGGCCGAGGCGAGCAGCCGTTCCTCGGCCACGGCCGCGCCTGCGAGCTGCGGGTCGTCGGAGTAGCGGTGGGCGGTGAGGACACCGGTGGCCTGGCGGGCGGCGTCCGACGACAGGTACGTGGACTGGCCGTCACGCTGACGCGGGATGTAGCGCAGGGTCCCGTGGCCCTCGCGGGTCTTCAGCTCCAGGTCGAACCCGGCCTCCCGTAGCGCCCGCGTCAGCGGCCCGTCCGTCGGCAGCGCGTGCCCGCGCCGCTCGTTGAGCAGCTCGGGGAAGCGCGCCCGTACCCGCTCGTGGATGTCCTTGGGCGTCAGCCCCGGCTGCCGCTCGTCCGGCATGCCGGGGATGCGCGGCACCAGACCCGCCTGGGTGAGGCGCAGCGCCCGTACGAGCGGCAGATCGCGCGGGTAGATCTCCAGGCGGGGCGTCGCAGCGGCCCGGCGCGAGGCGGCCGCGGCGATCTCGACGATGCGCCGCTCGTCCCACTCCACGGCCGGGCTCGGAGGCGCGATGGCGCCCAGCTCGGCCAGCACCGTGGCCGCCGTCGGCAGCGTGTCGAGCTTCGCCAGCCGGTCGGCGACCTTGCCCAGCTTCTGGGCGTAGTGGAGCAGGCCCGGCCCGGAGGGGGTCTCGGGCGCGTCGTCGGTGCCGACCTCCAGGGCCAGCAGCCCCGCCCCCATGCCCTCGTCGGCCGCGTCACGGTTCGGCGTGTGCTGGAACTCGGACTCGTCCGGTACGAGTTGCTCGACCTCGACCACCGCGCGTACGGCGGCCAGCGCGAGCGCCCGGCGCTGTTCGCGCTCCGGGAGCTGGGTGCCGCGCCGTACGGCCAGGGCGTCGGCGATCTCCGCCGCGGAGGCGACCCGGCCCAGATCCCGCAGCAGGCCGAGGATCTCGGCGCGCAGCGCCCGCACCGCCGGGTTCTTCTTCCACCGGGTGCGCTGGTTCTTCAGCATTTGCGGGATACGGCCCGCCGACAGCCCCAGCGCGCTCGCCACGTCCTTCTGCTTGGGCCAGACGCCGATGTCGGGCAGCGTGCCCCGCTCGTCGGGGAGCCGGAGGAGCAGCCGCACCATCTCGCACTCGTTACGGTTCGCCTCGTCCTTCTTCAACTCCGGTACGAAGATGGTCGCGAGCGTGTCCAGGGTGACCCTGCGCAGAGCGCGTTCGGGCAGGCCCTCCGCGTCGCCGTTCTCCGCGATCGCGGTGGCGAGGGCGGCCTCCGCGACCGACAGCTCCTCCTTCGCCGCCTTGCGTCCCTCGGGGGTGAGCGGGGCGGCGGGCTGTTCGGCGAGCCGCTGGCGCCACTCCTTGATGCGGCGGAGGACTTCCTTACGGGTCTTGGCGCCCAGGCCGGGCGCGTTGACGAGCTGGTGGCGGCTGTAGTCGAGCAGACCACCGACGTCGTTGACGTGCAGGCCGTAGACGAAGGACTGGGCGGCCGGGCTGAGGCCCGAGGCCGAGATGGGGGTCTCGCGATCGGCCTCGGCCGCCAGCCGGTCGCGCTGCTGTTCGGCGCTCTCCTCCTCGGCGGCCGGGATCGGGGCTTCCTGAGCCTCCGCAGGCGACTCCCCGGTGCCGCCGGTACCGCCGGTACCGCTCGCGCCGCCCGGCGCGGCGGTGGGCTGACGGGAGCGGCGCGACGACGGCTTCGCCTCGTCCATGGCCAGGAAGATCTTCTTCCAGGCGTCCCGCATCGGCTTGAGATCGGGGTAGCGCTGGGCCGCGTCCCGGTGCAGGGCCTTGCGGAAGAAGTCGACGAGGCCGTCGCGCACCGCCGGGTCGAAGGCATCGGCCGCGATCTTCGGGTACGGCTCCTTCTTGGCATCGGTCTGGCGGGGCGACACCCTGCCGTCGCCCCAGACCGGAAGCTCCCGGGAGGCCATCTCGTGCAGGGTGACGGCCAGGGCGTACCGCTCGGCGTGCCCGTCGTACACCGAGCGCTCGGTGAGCGTGCCGATGAACGGGTCCAGATAGCCGTCCGTCCCGGCCCCGGTCTCCTGCACCGGATAGGCGGCCAGCGAGAAGTCGATGAGCACCAGCTCACGGGTGCGGTTCGGGCGGATGCGGATCGCGATGTTGTCCGGCTTGATGTCGCGGTGCCACACTCCCTCGCCCTCGAGGAAGTCCACCGCGCCGAACAGATAGTCGCCGTACGCCTCGAGCTGGTCCACGGACAGGCGGCCGAACTCCCGGAGCTGGCGGGCGACGGTTTCCTCGCGCCGCCTGCTCCTGCGCTCCCCGGGCCCGGCCGGTTCGCCGTCCTCGGCCTCGCGCTCGTTCCCGACGTACTCCATGACGAGGACGGTGCGGCCGCCGATGCGCTGCGGCTCCGGCTCGACGAGGCGGATGATCCGCGAATCGGGGCGCAGCCGACCCATGATCTCGGCCTCGCGGGCGAGCATCTCGCCCTTGCTGTCCGAGTTGGCGACTTTCAGTACCGCGAGGGTCTTCGAGAAGCGCACGTCGGGGTCCGCCGTCAGGTCCCGTACGAGGAACGCGCGGCTGGTCGACCCCGTACCGAGGCGGCGCCTGACCTCCCAGCGGCCTGCCAGCACGTCGCCCGCGACCGCTTCCAGCGGGTCCTTCTCGGGCTGGGCCGGCCGTGCGGGCTCCGCGGGGGCGGGCTCGGTCAGGTCCGACTCGACGACCTCCAGCATCTCCAGGAAGTCGTCCACCGAGTCCAGGCGGTTGTCGACGTGGTAGGCCGTGGCCGCCTGCACCAGCTCGTCGACGTATGTCGACAGGCCGTCCACCACGGCGCTCGGCCTCAGCCCTTCGCCCGCCTCGTACCGGGCCAGCAGCTCGGCCTGGCTGGCGGCGGGGGCCTTGCCGGTGGCCAGCAGGTAGGTGAGGACGCCGAGGCCGTAGATGTCCAGCGCCACGGGGTCGGCCTTCAGCGCGGTCAGCTCGGGGGCAAGATACGGGTCCGCACCCTCCGCGAGATGGGCGCCCGCGCGCGAGAGCGTGGTCGGCGCGAACCGCTCACCGCCGCTCGGAGTGCCGGACCCCGGGCCGCGCTGGACCGCGACCTGCCAGTCCGAGATCTGCAGATACGGGTTGAGCCAGGCCGCCTCCTCGCCGTTCCCGTGCCCGTTCCCGTCCGCGCCCGCCGCTGGCTTCCGGGGGCGGGGCATCACATGGATGGCGCGGGCCGCGAGCGTGCGGTGGTAGATCCGGCGGCCGTGCGCCGAACGCACGGTCTCGGCGAGCTGCCGAACCAGTGCCATGCGGCTGAGGATGTCCAGCTTCTCGCCGTACTGGGCCAGATACTCGTCCAGGCGCAGCGTCCGCGGGTCGAAGTCGAAGATCAGCGCGGGGCCCGCCGAGTGCCCGGAGGGGTCGTACTGCTTCAGCTGGACCACGCCGGGATGCTTGAAGCGCCGCAGCACCGCGGCCTCGCGCCGCGCCGCCCGCTCCACCGAGGCGCGCAACTCGGCATCCGAACCGCGCTCCCGCAGGTAGACGCGGATCCGGGCGGCCTCGGGCAGCTCGCTGTGCCGGGCCAGGTAGTCCGCCCAGGTCGGGCCCGAGTCGAAGGACTTCCGGTGCAGCAGATAGGGGCCGACCTTGTACTCGGCGTCGCTCCGGCCGATGCCCACCCGATCCAGGGCCGACTTGATCCGGCGCGACCGGGTCCGGTCGATACGGCGGTGCTCGTCGCGAGGGGGCTCGGCCAGCATCCGGGCGAGCTGGTGGACGGTGTAGAGGCCGTGCTGGTCGTGGGCGGGCAGCCGGTTCCGCAGCGATGAGTCGGTGAAGCAGACGGCCTCCGACACCCACACCCGCTCGTCCTCCTGTGCCAGGAGGGAGGCCAGCTCCTTGGCCTTCTTGTTCGCCAGATGCAGCGGGTTGCCGTGGGTGATCTGGCGCCCACCGGGCTGGGTCTGCAGCCAGGTGCCGTTGCGGGACTCGACCGAGCCGTGCCAGTCCTTCAGCTCGATCAGGTGCACCCCGCCGGGGGCGACGACGAGCAGGTCCACTTCCCGGACGTGGCCGCTGTGCGCGGTGAAGGTGAAGTTGGACCAGGCCCGCCACGGCTCGTTGTCGGGGAGCTTCTCCCGGATCGCCTCCAGCCCCCGGCGCTCGTGCTGGAACTCGGATTCGGTGACCGTGACCCACCGGCCGTCCCGCATGCGCCATCCCCGCTTCGTGTCCGTCGTCGATCTGTACCGATTGCGGCTGCTCGGCAGCAATATCCCCGGCCCCGATCGTATCGGTTACGAGGTGGGAGTCGGCAGCGCCGCGGACCCGCTGCCCGCAGGGGGATCGCCGTGGCGGGGGGTGCCGCGTGGGCCGATGCCAGCCCTGAATGATGCGATTGGTCCCTTCCGCCCTGGCTGATGGGGCTTCGGCTATGGGCTGACGCTGCTTCAGCTGTTGATATGATTATCCGCTTACGGCGACGCGGAGCCGCGTCGGTCGGCGCGTCAGCAATGTGCACGTGACCCCTCAGCTGTATGGAGACCGCTCCGTGCCCCTCCTCCGTTTGTCCGGACTTTCCCTGCTGGAGCGCGGCAACGCGGGAGTGCTCGTCGGGGACCTCACGGAGCGGTATCGATCCGTGCTCTTCCAAAGCCCTTCTCTCAGGGAACAGCGGTCCTGGGAGAAAAGCCTCGCCGCGCTGGCGGAGGTTCTGCGGGACGCCGGGCTCGGCCAGGTGGAAGTGCTGATCGAGCAGCGGTTGCCCTTGTCGAGCCTGCGTGCGGACGCCGTCCTCGCCGGTGTGCATCCGGAGACGGGCAAGCCGTCGTACGTGGTCGTGGAGCTGAAGCAGTGGCGCGCGGCACGGCTTGTGCCGTCCACGGACGACCTGTGCCGCCTGGGCACGTCCGATGGGCAGGCCCTACTGCATCCCGTTGCCCAGGTGCGCCGATATTGCGATTGCCTGCAAAATTTCACCAGTGTGCTGGAATCCGGAAATTACGACGTTTCCGGGATCGCTTACCTGCACAATGCCGACGACCGGAACGTCGCGGAGCTTTTCAGGCTGCCCGACGCTCGTGCGCAGCTCTTCACGAAGACGACGCGCGGTGCGTTGATGGAGCATCTGCGGCGCTGTCTCGCTCCAGCGGCGGGAGCCCTGGCTGCGGACTTTCTGCTGGAAAGTCCCCGTGAGCCGAGCCGTCCTCTGATGAACGCGGCTGCGGACGAAATAATAGACGGTGGTGAATTCACGCTCCTGGACGGACAGCAGGTCGCCTTCTCTCTGGTCAAGCGTGCGGTGGAGCTGTCGCGTGAGTCCGACAGGAAAGAAGTCATCGTCGTGTCAGGGGGCCCGGTTCCGGGAAGAGCGTCATCGCCGCGCAGGTCATGGGGCACTTGGGCCGGAGCTCCCGAAGCGTTGTGCATGCCACCGGTTCCAAGTCCTTCACCACGACGCTGCGGACGGTGGTCGGGAGGAGGAACGGGAGCATCGCGGAACTATTCAAGTACTTCAACAGCTTCTCGGCGGCCGAGCGCAACGGGCTCAACGTCCTGATCTGTGACGAGGCGCATCGAATCCGGGAACTCTCTCATACCGGACAAGGTCATCAAATAGATGAACTTCTCGATGCGGCCAGGGTTCCGGTCTTCCTGCTCGATGACTACCAGGGCGTACGCCCTCGTGAAATGGGAAGCGTCAAGAAGATCAGCGATGCCGCCGCCGCGCGAGGACACATCGTCCGACACGTCGATCTGAATGGGCAATTCCGTTGCGGCGGTAGTCGCGCATATGAGTACTGGGTTCTCCGCCTTCTGGGGCTCGAGCCCGGTGGGCCGCTGCCGTGGACCAATGAGGAAAATTTTCAGGTGTATGTCGCCGACTCCCCCCAGGAGATGGAGGATTTTCTCCGAGAGCGGCAGGAGGCCGGGCTCACGGCCCGGATGACGGCTGGATTCTGCTGGGAGTGGAGCAAACCGAAAGCCGACGGAACCCTGGTCCGCGACGTGGCCATCGGCGAGTGGCGCAGGCCCTGGAACGTCGACAGCGAGCGATCCCTGAACGGAGCGCCCGCTTCGTCGCTGTGGGCCACCGATCCGGCGGGCTTCGGGCAGATCGGCTGTATCTACACGGCTCAGGGCTTCGAGTACGCCTGGAACGGGGTCATCTTCGGTAAGGACCTGGTGTGGACCGGCGATACGTGGCGCGGGAACCAGAGGGAAAACCGGGACACGTCCGTCGCCGCCCGAACGAGACCGGCCGAATTCGAGAGGCTCATCCGCCATACCTACAAGGTTCTTCTCACCCGTGGCCTGGCGGGGACGGTTCTGTACTCCGATGATCCGGACACCCAGGCCATGCTGCGTGAGCTGGTCAACACCGACATCCGTGCCCCGTGGCCATCGGGGGATACGGGAGCCTCGCCGGGCATGGAGCGCTGATGTCCACCACCGCGTACATCTACGTCTCCCAGAAATCGAGCGGCAACTTTGACATCGGACTCAGCCGCGGGGTTTGGGGCTGGCGCAGCAGCGGCCTGGACCGTGCCGACGCGCGCGCCGCTGTCCAGTCCCTGAAGGAGGGCGACCTCATCGTCTTCGGGTACGGGGGGCCCGCGAACCGTGTGCCGCCGGGAGAGTGGGCCGATGTCCGTCTCCGGCGCGTCGTCGTCACCCAGGTCACCAGCCCCTACTACGTCGACCGCACGCCGGTATGGCCGGACGACGAATACCCCGAGCGCATCGGCATCGACGTCCTCGACGAAGAGGAGGACGTTCACGGTGGTGCTGTGGGCGCCGATGGCATGGAAGCCCTCCGGCTGTCCTCGAACAAGCAGGGCGTCGCCATCCTGCGGGCCGGTACCGCGGTGGTGGCGAATCTGGCCGGTGCCCTTCCCTCAGTGGCACCCGGTTCCGGGGACGGCAGCATCGATCACGACGGGGCGGAGAACGCGGTCGCTCAGGTGCTCGTCCGCCGCGAGCAGGCCAAGCTCCGCAGGCGGCTCCTCAACGGCGCCGCACAGGCCACGTGCGCCCTGTGTGGACGCACCCTCCCTGTCCGCTTCATCCGGGCCGCTCACATCAAGCGCCGCAGCGCCGCCACCCGCGAAGAACGCCTCCAGCTCGCCAATGTCATGCCGGCCTGCCTGCTGGGCTGTGACGAACTCTTCGAACACGGCTACGTGTACGTCACGGGCGACGGCAGCATAGCCGTGAGCGACAAGACCAACACCACCCCGCACCTCACGGAGGCGGCCAAGGTCCTCGAAGGGCTGACCGTCGCCGACTACGGCCCCAGCCGGGCGCCGTTCTTCACCTGGCACCGCGACAACGTCGCCAGATGAACCCGGTGCGGAGACCTACGGCTCGCGGCGTGGCTCTACATCGTTCTGCGCGGCCGCCAGGCAGCCACGTCGTGCCTGCTGAGTCCATGGGAGGTCCGCAGGTCCTCCAGACGGCGCTCGAATTCCCCGGCGTCCTGAGCGCCCCACTGGCGGACCCAGGGGAGCAGCTCCTGGATCCCCGCGAGGAGGGGAGTCAGCTGATACACCGTCCAGTCGGGCCGCCGGATGAGCTCATCCACCAGATCCAGCAGGACATGAACGCGGTCCGTCTCACTCCAGCCGGACCAGCCGAGGAGCGGCCCGTCCCCCTCGACGACTCCGGGGTAGGAGACGAAGCGTTCCCGAGGAATGTCCAGACCGCCTCGGTGCGACCAGTAGGCAGCACGTCGGAAGTCCATCGCGCTGAACTTGGGCGGGACGGGGATCCCGAGGGCCTCGCCCGTCCTGTCCTCGCTGCGTTGGAGTTCCCAGACCTGTTCCCACTCGGCGCGCTTGCGCAGCCCCGACTCCTTGTACCGCAGCGCTGAGACGCCGGGTACGTGCTCGGTGGCCAGGATCGCTGCCAGTACGTCACCGAGGGGCGCGTCCGGAATGCCCAGATGATCTGTGGCGTAGAGCGCGGCGACGGAACGCAGGCCGGTGTCGCCACCGAGTTCCCGGGCGAGTTGGCCGGGTGTCCGGGGGCGCGGGCGGGCGGCGCCGTCTCGACGGTCGAACCACAGTCGTTCGTCCTCACAGCGATCGAGCAGCCAAGAGCGCAACGCTCGTTCCTCGCGCATCTCCCATGGCTCCGATGACCACCGACGTTTGTACTCCGGGCGCTCGACGAGGGCGATGGCCGGGCGGGATTCGATGGCGTCGATCCTGGCTCGCACGATATCCCGATAAGCGGGCGGCCAGTGGGACGGAATCTCGGTGAGGGGTGTCGCACCGTTTTTCGTGAACCAGGAATCGGCCGCTTCATCAGCGAGCACCTTCCGAGCCAGCACGATTTCGAAGGCGCGCTCCCCCGGCCGTAGCGGAGGCGGCGCGGATCCAGGAGGCATGGTCAGACGAGTGTGGTCATCAGCGGGCAGCAGCCCGTAGGAGCCGTATACCTCCCAGTCCAGCTCCTCCTGATGGGCGATCATCTGGTGACGCACTTCCTCCTGGGAATCTCGCGCCGCGTTCAGGACATCCCGGTGGAGCGGGCGTTCCTCCGCGCAGATGGCGCTTGGCTCACGGGCGGCGAGGCTCCGTCCGAGGGCGTGCAGCGCCCGCGCGTGGCCGAGCGGAGGGTCGGCGGGCAGCGGAAACCGTGAGAAGGACGCCGTCGCGAACGTGCAGGACCACGTCCATTCCTCGCCCGGCAGCGGGATGCCGAGCCCATCGGACCCGGTGCTGGAGTTGACCTGCTTGAGCCAGAAGCAGGCCGTTGACGAGTTGAGGACTCCCAGGAGGGCGACGTACTCCTCCTCGTCGGCGCTTGAGCGCAGTCGCAGAACAGGGGCGGTTCGGCTGAACGCCTTCGCGTCTTCCGCCAGCGCGAAGTGGTTGTGCGAGGCCACGTACGCGAGCGTGATGGCCCGTCCCCGGACCCCGCCGGGGGGCCAGCGCCTCCAGCCCCACCATGGCCTCGCCCGCGACGAGCGCTGGGACCCGGGCGTCGCCCGCAGTACCTGTCGCATCGTCCACAGATGCCTCCCCCACGAGGTGGTGAGGTCCGGGGGAAGTGGCCCGCCGTCCGCGTCATAGGGGGCCAGGACTTCCGCCGCCACACCCGCACGCCAGTCCCGTACGGTGTCGCCGGTGACCATGCCGCGACCCAGTGCGGCCGAGTCCGGATGCCTGATGAACCAGGGGCGGCCGAGAGCGAAGACATCGTGCTGCCCTGGGTCGGTGAGGACGCCGACAGGGGCGGCGAGGACGTCCGCCAACTGGCGTGGAGCCCGGGAGAGCACGTCCATGAGGTCCGCTCCTCCACCGCCCGTGAGAGTCCACGGGAAGCGGTGGAAGCGCTGACGGGGTTCGTCCTGGACGCTCACCCATTCGGAGGCGGAGCCGGGCCGATCCACTTGACCGAGGATGGCGTTCCACACGATTCCCTGGGCCGGGTCCACCGGATACCTCGGCTCTCCGCGCACGCCGAGGACCGACCGCACCGGCATGTCACCCATGCCTGGGTCATTGCGTCCCACCAAGATGAGAGTGGGGGTCCGATGACCTGGTACGAAGACCCCAGAGGTGTCGACGACATGCGTGAGTCCGACGCGGGGGAAGAATTCCTCGATCAGTTTTTCACCGAAAGCGCGCTTCATGAACGAGTTGGATGTGTACATTCCGACGTAGCCGCAGGGCTCTGTGGCGACTTTCCGCGCCGCGAGCTGGAACATGCGCTCTGTGAAGAAGCCGGAGAGAGGGAAGGCTCCTGCGGCGGAAGTGTAATACGCCCGATAGGCCGCGTTCGTCGATTTGTCGCGCACGGTGATATAAGGGGGCTCTCCCAGTACCGTATGGTATGACCCTTGACGCAGAAGGCCGCAGCGCTCGGAAAACTCGTGGACGTCCCCTCGCGTTTCGCCGCCCTCGTGTTCCACGTCACCGAAAACGGAAAGGGGTGATTCGCCGGGCATGCCAGGCCCCTCATGCAAGGCGTCACCCACCGCTACATTGATGACGTGGTCGGGGAACTGGTCCAGCGTCCGCGCGCCACTCTCCCGCCCGGCAGCGATCAGCAGTCTGAAGCGTGTAATGCTGACGGCGAAGGGATTGAGGTCGCAGCCATGCACGGAATCCAGCGATCGCAGGACCAGCGCGCGGTCCAGGGCATCAGGTTCCGCCTGCCGCCACGCGGCCAGCAGCCGTTGGAAGAGTCCGAGCGGGAATGTCCCCGCCCCGCATGCCGGATCGATGCCGCGGAAGCCTTCAAGGCCGAATTCCGCGATAGCCGGGTCCAGGGCGAGGTCGAGGACGAAGTCCGCGATGAACTCGGGAGTCCGGACCAGACCGTAGGTCTTCCGCGCCGCCTCGCTGATCTCTTGATACAGATCCCCCAGGAAACGGGTGTCGAGGTCAGGGTCGGTGAAGTCGAAACGGATCGAACTGTCGCTGCCACGCCGTCGCCAGAACGCCACCAGCGCGGCCGCGGCCTCGGGAGAGGGCGATAGTTCCCCCAGCGGACTGTGGTCCAAGTCGAAGATGCGGGCCATCGCATGATGGGAACGAGCCAGATGCGTGAATGCTTCCAACAGCCAGTCCCGGTCGTTCTTCTCCGGGTGCTCAGCGAGATATGCCTCGTGTCGCGCTTCCGCCTCCACCAAGCGAGCCCCAGGCCCTGCGAGAAATGGCCGGCGAATGAGGTTGTTGTCCTCGCAGAAGCGCATGAATACCGTGCCCAGGACCCATGCGACGGCGGCTTGTGTGATGCGCTCGCTCCGCCAGACCCCGTATGTGGCTGACGTGCGGGAGGAAACACTCGCCTGTTCGTACGCGTTCCTCAGACGACGGCGAAAGCGCTCCACGTTGTCACTGCGCTCGCGAAGGTCGCCCTCCAGCGCCAGAACCTGCTTGCGCAGGCTGGTCATCAGCCCGGTCCTGTCCAACGAGGACGTCTCTGCATCGGCTCCGTCAGTCGGAGGCACAGCGGCGACCTCTCCTCCGTGCAACGTCAGTGTTCACGATCCACTGTCCTGTTGGATACATCCTGCCAGCTCTCCAGTCCGACAGACTCGATCGCCGACGGTCACCGGCCGATGCGCCTGATCGGTCACGGCCTGAGCCCTATGATTCCTGTGCGCACCGGCCTGAATACCGCCGGGCACCGCAGTAACACGGTGACGACAGGGCCGGATGATCAAGGGGGACACATGCTGACACGCCTTGAAGTCAGTGGGTTCAAGAACCTTCTGGATCTCAGGGTCGAGTTCGGGCCGTTCACCTGCATCGCGGGCGAGAACGGTACGGGAAAGTCGAACGTCTTCGACGCGATCCAGTTCCTGAGCCTCCTCGCCGACCACTCCATGATCGAGGCGGCTCAGGCCGTCCGGGGAACCCACGGCGAGCTGCACGGCGACGCGCGGGACCTGTTCTGGAACGGCTACGCGGCCGGCGAGCACGTGATGACGTTCGCCGCGGAGATGATTATTCCGGGTGAGGTGGAGGACGACTTCGGCCGACTGGCCCAGCCGACGTCCACATTCCTCCGCTACGAACTCAGGCTCGGATACCAGCCCCCGAAAGGCGGGGAGCGGGGCGGCAGACTGACGTTGCTGTCCGAGGACCTGAGCCAGATCAGACCGCGTGACGCCGGATCACATCTGCGGTTCCCGCACAGTGTCAAGGGCTTTCGGAATACCGTGATCCAAGGACGCCGATCGACCGCGCCCTACATCTCCACCACTCTCGATACGGGTGACGCGGTCGTCCGTATCCACGCCGACGGGGGCCGCAGAGGCCAGCCGCGCCCCGCACCCGCCAGCCGGGCCCCGCGGACCATGCTGTCCACGATCAACGAGAACGACGATCCGACCATCCTGGCGGCGCGGCGTGAGATGCAGACCTGGCGGCGGCTGGCGCTCGAACCCTCCGCGCTGCGCACCGCCGACCGTTACGACGACCCCAGTTCGATGCGGCCCGACGGTCTGCATCTGCCGCGCTGTCTGGACCGGATCGCCCGCGAGAGGTCGTCGGACGACCCCGCTCGGGTGTACTCGCGGGTAGCGGGGCGCCTGTCGGACCTGTCGGGTCTGCATGTGCGCACGCTGGACGTGGAGGCCGACGACACGCGCGAGTTGCTGACGATCAAGCTGCACGAGATCGACGGCATGGTGCTGCCGGCCCGCAGCCTGTCCGAGGGCACCCTGCGTTTCCTGGCGCTGTGCGTCCTCCTGGAGGACCCGCAGGCGGGCGGTCTGATGTGTATGGAAGAGCCGGAGAACGGCATTCACCCGGCCAATCTTTCCGCGATGGTGAAACTGGTGCGCGACCTGGCGGTGGACGCCGATGAGCAGGTCGATGAGGACAATCCTTTCCGGCAGGTGCTCATCAACACCCATTCGCCAGGGGTCGTACAACTCGTTGATCCGGCGGATCTGCTGATCGCCGACACCTCGACCGTTCCGGAGGCGGGCGGTAAGACGGCGCGCAGCTTGCGCCTGCGCCCCCTGGCCGGCACGTGGCGTGCCGGGGGCGCCGAGAGGGGGTACGGCACGGTGGCCGACATCCTCGCGTACCTCACGACTCCGCCAGAGGCCCGGCTGACCCTCGAGGGGAGCGATTCGTGACCGTCCGCGCCCTCTACCTCTGCGAGGGACCCAGCGACACCGGCCTGCGCTTTCACATCGAGGCGCTCGCCGCGGACGCGGGCAGAGAGATCCTCGTGACGGTTCCCGACCTGAACCGCCTGCCCAGCAAGCCCGGCCACTCGGTCGGGGACAAGCTACGCGCCGCACAGCGTCTCAGCGACGGCGAATGTGTGTACGACCTCGTCGTCATCCATCGCGATGCGGACCGTCATCCGGCGGACCATCGTCGCCGGGAGATCGCCGAAGCGGTGGCCCACGTGAGCCCGGGGCTGGCACATGTACCGGTGATCCCTGTGCGGATGCTGGAAGCGTGGCTGCTGCTCGATCACGCCGCGATCCGTGAAGTGGCGGGAAACCCCAATGGCAAGGTGGCACTTGGCCTGCCCAAAGCGAGCCGAGCCGAATCGGCTGCGGACCCCAAGGCATTGCTCAGGCAAGCGCTCGCCACGGCCAGTGAGGAGAAGGGCCGCGGCCTGAAGAAGCTCCAGGCGCGCTTCTGTGAGAACCGCGCGCGGCTCCTGCAGATGCTGGACCGTGAAGGGCCGGTCAAGCAGCTTGCGTCTTGGCAGTCGTTCACCACCGATCTGTGGGAGACGCTGAGCCGGGTCTGAGTCGGCGTCTCCTGGCTTGATCTCGAATCTGTGACCGGGGCGCAAGGAAGCGCTTACGAGCCGGACGCGTGAATATCCGTCGCGCGGGGCCTGCCGGACGTGGGGACACCAAGCACCTGGGGCATCAGCTTGTCGACATACGACCGATGGAAGACGATCGGAGGCTCCGGTAGGGCCGCTGGGGCGGTTGGCACCGACCGAGTGCCGGAGCTCGACCGAACGCCCCGCTGGACGGGTATGTCCAGCGGGGTCACGGTACGGGTGCCTGAGTCGCGGGGGGTGCCGCTCAGCCGAAGTTCACGTCACTGCACAGGAAGTACGTCTGGTCCGAGTGCGACGCCTGCCAGATCGTGTAGACGACGTGGCGGCCGGTGTAGCCGGAGGTGTTGACGTCGACCGAGTAGTTGTTGCCGGGGGCGTACTTGCCGGTCGTGGTGATCAGCTGGAGGTCGCTCCACTTCAGGGGCTGGGTGGTGGGGTCGTACCCCTGGCGGCTCACATAGACCTTGAGGTAGTCCGCACCGTGGCTGGCCTGGTCGTACAGCTTGACGGTGAACTTGCTGCCGATGGTCGTCGTCTTCCAGGCGCCCGGCTTGTCCAGCGAGTTGTAGCGGCCGCCCTCGGTGTGGCCACCGCTGCACAACTGCCCGTCCGGGACCACCGCCGGGAAGTTGCCGGCCGAGCCGTCGCGGTACAACCCGTTCCAGTTCCACATGGCGTTCGGGTTGTCCTGCCACGCCTGCCAGCACATGGGGTCCAGCTTCGCCATCTCGGGGTTCTGGAAGTCGGAGCCCCAGCGCTGCCAGCAGCCGTAGTTGCGGGAGGCGGGGTCGACAACCGAACCGTGGGCGCTCGCGGTGGTGGACCACGGGATCAGGCACAGCAGCGCCACGGCCAGCAGACCGACGGCGCGGGATGCCCAACGTAAGGAATTGCCGCGCTCATGACAAATCATTCGCGATCTTCCTCCATCGTCCTACGGGGAGTGGGAGAGCTAGTGGGAGCGCTCCCAGACTGGGGGCTTCCCTGGGCGAGCGTCATCGAAACGTGGAGCCGGAGCCCGCACACCTCAAGCCCCTCGCGGTAACGGTATCTGCCGGTCGCACTCAACTCCCCGCCGTCACAGGCGGTTGGCCGACCGCCCCCGGCTTGCCCACTCGGCAGCCCGTCAGTGGCACCCGCCCCCACCCGGGGTAGTCGGCACGGCATGGGCGAGATTCTGGTCGGCACGTGTTCATGGACGGACCGCGCTCTGGTGTCCAGCGGCTGGTACCCGCCGGGGCTGCGCGCCGCGGAGGGGAGGCTGCGGCACCACGCCGCGCAGTTCCCGGTGGTGGAGGTCGACGCCACCTACTGCTCCCTGCCCAGCGCCCGCAACAGCACCCTGTGGACCGAGCGCACCCCGGACGGCTTCCGCTTCGACGTCAAGGCGTTCTCCCTCCTCACCGGCCACCCGACGAGCCCGAACGCCCTCCCCGCCGACCTGCGCGGGGCGCTGCCCGGACGCAGGGGCGGACGCCCGAGGCCCGTGAACCTCGATCCGGGGTTGCTCGACGAGGTGTGGCAGCGCTTCAGCGGAGCACTCGAGCCATTGAGGGAAGCGGGACGTCTGGGCACCCTCCTCTTCCAGTTCCCGCCCTGGTTCGCCCCCGGCGACGCGCGGGCGAAGGCGTTCCTCGACCACTGCGCGCGGCGCACGGCGGGCTGGCCGGTCGCCGTGGAATTCCGGCGCCCTGGCTGGTGGCAGAAGGACGAGCGGGCCGGGACCGAGGCACTGCTCCGGGCCGAGGAGATGTCCGCCGTGGCCGTGGACATGACCCAGAAACTGCCCACCTCCATACCCCCGGTCTCCCCGGTCACCTCACCCCGCCTCGCGGTGGCCCGATTCCACGGCCGTAACGACGCCTGGGGCACGGGCACCAAGGAGGAGCGCTTCCGCCACGCCTACACGATGGAGGAGCTGACGGAGTGGATCCCCCGCCTCTGCGAAATGGCCCAACAGGCCGACGAGGTCCACGTCCTGTTCAACAACTGCTGCGCCGACGCGGCCGTCCGCGCGGCCGAGTCCATGCGCCAGCTGCTCGGCGCGCCCGCGAGCCCTGTGCCTTCGCCACGCGGCGGCGGAGCGAGGCGGCGGGGAGGCGTACCGCCCCAGTCGAAGTCGCCGTGATGGAGCGGCTTTGCCCGGTGGGGGCGAGGGGGCGGCCGAGGACTGGCCCGCGTTCGCGCGCCGACAGGGTGCGGGTCAGCTCCTGGACTTTGGTGGCCAGAATTCAGCCCTGACCAGCCAATCAACCACACCCGCGCAGCGGGGGAGCCGCATCGGCCGTCTCGGTCAGTGTGGTGGCCGCTTCGGCCTCGATGCCACGCATGTGGCTGAACAGCACTCAGTGCCCTGGTGCGCTGTTCACGTGAGTGACGGGTCGCCGATCCTCACAGACAGCACATCCCGCGTCACAGCGGTATCAGCTGCTTGCCGGTTTCAGTCATCTGGGCCGAAAGAGCTCTCTTTCCGGCGCTTTGCCGTCCGCCGATCCTGGCGGGAAGGGAAAGCGCGCGGGCAGTTCCGAGGGGGAGCCGTGACGTCCGAACCGTTTGACGTTCCCGTCCTGCCCGTCGATCTGCTGCTGGACCTGGGCAGTGTCCTCCCCGGCCGCCCCGACGCGGGCAAGGAGGCGCTGCGGGCCCTGGACGCCCTGCGCCCCCTGGCGGCCTGGTGCACAACTGCCGTGCTCAGCGGAGGCTTCCAGCATGCCACCAACGACATGCTGGAACTCGGAGAGCTGCACGAAGAGCCCCGTGCCGACTGGCACATGTGGCACGAGGTCAGGGCGAGCGGCTGCGGCTACCTGCCGGGACTCGCCTATGGTGACTATGTCGTACAGCCCGCCACCGCTCTCTCCCAGGGGCAGGGCGGCGGGCCCCCGCCGTGGGGACTCCTGCGTTACACCATCGACGACTGGTTCGTGCTGTGCAGGGTGCCGAACGGCGGCCCCGACCGTACGGCGGGCATCCGGGCTGCGGCCCGCCGGATCCGCGATCTGCCCGAGTTCAGAGGTGCGTCCGCCGGTGCCGGGGAGACCTGGCTGCGCGACTGTGCCGACGGTCCCCTCACGACCGGTGAAGGCACGGGCCAGGCCCCGGATTGGCTGCGGGCAGGGAACATCCAGCACATGACGTACGTCGTCCGGTGCCTGCGCCAAGGCTGATCCGGTCTTGCGTTCCCCCGGCGTGCACAGGCTCAGCCGAACAGCGGTGCCAGCAGCTCCTCACCGGCCACGATCCGCCACGCCGGCACCCGCACCGTCCGGCCCACCTCGCACACCTTCGCCCCGTGGCCGCCGGACGGCAGGCCGGTCAGCAGGTCACCCCGAGCATGTGTCAGCCGCAGGTGGCGCGCCGGGTCGCGGCCGGGCGGCGGGCCTGTGTCGATCAGCACGGCCGTGTTCTCTCCGCCCGTGGTGAACAGCAGATCCACCGTGTGGCCGCCGACCACTGCCGCGCGCTCCAGGTCGGTGACGCCGCGCCCGCCGAGGTACTGCTGGAGCGAATCGGCAAGCTCCTCGCGGAGCGACGTGCCCCGGTCGGCCGCCCCTCGTGTGCCGCCGATGACCTCTCCGGTATCCGGGCCGTATCCGTGTCCTTCGCGGGCCCCCGCACCCAGCAGCGCCGAGCGCCCGGCGAGTATCGCGGGAAGACCGCTCTGCCCCTGCCAGAACGCGTGACTGCCCACGGTGATCAGCTGTGACTTGGCCCGTGTGATCGCCACGTTCCACAGGTTGACCTGGCTCGCCACCCAGTGCGTCGTCCTCGGCGGGGTGTTCAGTGTGGCCACCGGGCTCAGCACCATCACGTCGCGCTGCCCGCCCTGGAACGCGTGTACCGTTCCCACCCGTACCCGCTCGTCGTCGTGCCACATCCGCGCCAGCGCCTGCTTCTGCGCCCGGAACGGTGTCACCACACCCACCGTCGCGTCCTGCGGCAGCCGCGCGAGCAGCTCGTCCACCACCCGCCGCACGGCCCCGGCCTCGGCCGCGTTGCGCCAGGACTGTCCGTCGCCGCCCCGCGCCGACTCGCCGCCCGGCACGTCCACCCAGCCGAGCACCGGCGCCGGATCGGCCGCCCCCACCGGGTCGAGCGCCGGGGCCTGCCGCCGTACGTCGGTGAGCACCTGCAACTGGCCCGCGTAGCAGTATCCGTTGACGACACCGGCGATCCGCGGGTGGCATCGGTAGTGTTCGTCGAGCAGCAGGGCGGTGTCCCCGTGCTGCGCGGCCACGTGGTACGCGGAGTGCACGTGGTACGTGAGCCGGTGGTCCTCCAGCTGCGCCGCGCTCAGCCCGGCCCGGACCCTCGCCTGCCGCTCCTGCTGCGGCGCGATGTCGGCGATGTGGCCCAGCTGCATCGGGTCGCCGATGATCAGTGCCCGCCGGGCCCGGAAGAGCAGCGGCAGAATCGACGGTATCGAGCACTGGCTGGCCTCGTCGATGACGACGAGGTCGAACAGCTTCGGGGCGAGTTCGAGCTGGCGCACCGAGTGGGTGCTGATCGCCCACCCCTTGAGGTGCGCCATCAGGTTCTGCTGGCTCTTCCGGAACCCCCGACGGGCACGCAGCGCCTGGAGCCGCTGCCCCATCAGCCCGCGCGCCCGCGTCAGGGCCTCCGCCGATGCCGCCCGGGACAGTTCCGCGGACAGCTCCGAGAGGACACCCGCCGTCTCCAGCCGCGCCTGCTTCAGCCCGTCTTCGTCCCACTCGGTGTGCCCGGGGACGAGCTCCCGCAGCCGCCGTTCCACGGCCACGGCGCCCGCCAGGTCCTCCAGCAGCTCCGGCGGCACGGGCCGTTCGTTCGCCCACCCCGGCCACGCCGGGCCGTCGCCCTGCGGTGTACCGGCCGCCGCGACCAGCGCGGCCAGTGCCCGCGCCCTGCGCCACCCGCCGAGCAGCCACCGACGGGCTCCGGCCGCCTTCCGGGCCCTGCTCTCCCAGCGGCCCAGCGCGGCCGTACCGTCCCCGGCCGCCGTCGCCGCCCACGCGGACTCCAGCAGCCTCGGCGGCAGCTCCAGCGCGCCGGCCCGTTCCTCCCGCTCCCGGAGCAGGTCCAGCAGCCGCCCCTCCTCGCCGATACGGCGTTCCGCTTCCTCTCGTCGCCGGACAGCCCGCGCACGGGCGTTGCGCAGCTCCCCTCCCACGGTCGCTGAACCCCGCCGCGGGGCCTCCACGGCCTCGCCCAGCAGCCGCTCCAGTTTCTCGGCCTCCTCCTTCAGCGCCTTCTTATTGCCCGTCCGCATCATGAGCCCGGGGGCTATGGCGTCGCAGCGTTCGGCGACGACGTCGACCGCCTCGTTGTTCGTGGACGCGACCAGTACGGACTGTCCGGCGGCGACGCACGTGGTGACGGTGGCCGTGACCACCTCGCTCTTGCCGGTGCCGGGCGGCCCCGTGGCCACCGTCAGCGCTCGCGTCATCGCCGAGGAGACCACCAGCTCCTGACTCTCGTTGCACGGTCCGGGAGCCACCACGGGGACCGAGGACCCCGTCCCCGCCTCACCGTCGTTCAGCAGCGCGTCCAGCGCGGTACCGGGGATCTGCCCGGTCCGCGCAGACATCTGCAGCAGGTTGTCCACCAGACCCTGCGTCGCGCCGGCTTCCACGCCGGACGGCACCAGCAGGACGGCCGCGTTGTGCGCGCCGGGCCGCAGCGCCTGATTCACTGTCCGCTCGCTGAGCGCGGACGGATCGAGTGGTTCCAGCTCCGGCAGCTTCAGCTCCTCCAGCAACTGCCGCACGGCCCGCAGCATCTGCGCGTCGTTGCCCTCCTGCCAGGTCGGCTGCCAGCCGGCGACGAGGTCGGCCGCGTCGTCGGCGTCCAGCAGTTCCGAGACGACACCGGTGTGCAAGGACGGCACCCCGGTCGGCCGGAGTACGTCCTGGCCGTTTTCGTCGGGTGCGAGTTCCATCTGCTGTATCAGCAGGGGCGCGATCGTCACGGGTGTACGGCGTCCCCGGCCGCCTCCCTCGCGTACGGGGAGCGTGACGGCCGGATAGCCGTACCAGTACTCCTGCTGCGTTCCCGCGTCGCTGTCGCTTCCCTCGGGCCGGGCCTGCGGCCTGGGCAGTTGCCCGGGAGCCCGAAAGGTCGAACCCCGGCCCGACTGGATGACCTCCTCGCCCCTGCCCAGCAGGAAGTAGCCCGAATTCCGCTCGCTGTCGCGGTCGGGCAGCATCCCGGCCGCTGCCTCGGCGGTGAGGCACCGCACGTAGTAGTGCAGCAGCCGCTGCCAGTCCACGCCGTTCCGCGCGTCCAGCGCCGCCAGTTCCCGGGCCTTCAGCAGGGCGGGGGACTGCCGCGTTGCCCCCGCCGCGTCACGCGGCGGCGTCGAGAGACGGACGGGACGCGCCACGGACAGGGCGAAAGGCAGGCTTCGCGTGGCCCGGAACGTGGACTTGGTGGGGCGTTGTTCCTCGGGCACGCCCTTGCGCGTCATCTGTGCCGTCAGGTACTCGAACAAGTCGTCCGGAGTGATCCAGCCGCCGCCCTTGATCCGCCCGTTCCGCAGCCCCTCCACGATCTCACCGGTGAACCGGGACGTGCCGAGCGTGGACCCGGGCGGCGCCATCGCCGAGGCGGACTGTAGCGCGTCGGACGCGGTGATGAAGTACACGCCGGTCGGCCGCAGCAGGGTGCTGGGCACGGGCCGCTCGTCGGTGTCCCCTGGGGCGCCCTTGGCGGTCCAGCCCTGGACGACGGACCCGCTGGAGCAGCAGTCCAGCAGGACGAGCTTGGACGGGGCGCGGCAGGACTGGAGCACCCGCTCCAGGAACGCTGCCGGTACGGCCGTGCCCGGCAGGTCGTTCGGGTCCGCGTCCCGGGTGAGGAAGTACAGCTGGTTGTCGTCCTCGCAGAACTCGCCGTGCCCGCTGAAGTACAACAGAGCTGTCTCGCTCGGCTGCCGCTCCTCCAGGAACGTCTCCACGGCGTGCAGCATCTCGGCGCGGGTCGGCTCGGGGACCAGCGCGCAGTCGTTGTACATGCCGATCCCGGTGTTCTCCAGCACCGCCCGCATGTAGTGCAGGTCCGCGCGGACGGGCGGGAGATCGGGGTAGGCGTCACTGTCGTACGTGGAGACACCCACGAGCATGGCGTACCGGTCGTTGTCGGTCATGCGTGCTCAGCCCGCCGCCGGCGCGTCGCCGTCGTCCCCCTCGTGGCCGGCGGCGGGCTCGCCGCCGCCCGCGAGGAACCGCTCGATCCGCCCGTCGTCCTCGCGTGCCTCCTTGCCCGTGATCCGGAGGGTCGCGCCGTCGGGCCGTCGGGCGATGACTGTCCGCTGCGGCACGCGAGCCAGCCATACCTGCACTCCGGCCGCGACCAGCGAGCCGGCGCTGATCAGCACCCCGATCGTGTCGACGGACGGGCCGCCCTTGTCCAGGGCCCCGGGCTTCGTGGCCCCGGGCATGGGCTTCCGGGGCACGTCCAGAGCCGCGCCCGGATCGGCGTCGGCGATCTCGGCGAGAAGTTCGCGCGCCTCCTTGCGGGCGCGCAACGGGTCCTCGTCGACGATGGAGATCCGGTATCCGGCCGGGGCGTTGGGCATGGTGGTCACGGTGCATCCCCCCTGGGCTTCCGTGGTGTGGTCGGACCGCGTGGACTCACGCCCACACGAAGCGCACGAGGTTAGTCCCCGGGACGGACAACGGGAGCGTCCATTACCGGAATACGCTGGTCCTTGGCGCGAAAACGGCCACCCGCTGGCGGATCTGCCGCTCCTCAACGGCGGCGTGATCCCGTTGAGTCGTCAGGGTGCGAGGTCGGTCAGGAGATCGTCGAGGACGGTTTCCTCCTCGACGCGTACGCCGAGTTCGCTGAGGGCGGCCCGCAGGTCCGGGTCCCAGGGAGTGGTGGCGGGTGTGCCCGTCAGGGATGGTGCCAGCGGGGTTCGGCCGGCGGCGGCGCGGTAGTCGGCGGTGGTGTAGCGCCAGGGGTGCCAGGGGACGCGCCGCAGCAATGCGGTGGCGATGCGTATGCCGCCCCAGTCGAAGTCGCCGTGGTAGAGCAACTTTGCCCGGTGGGAGTGCAGGTGGCGCAGGAGGGTGAGGGCGGCGGCCGAGGGCTGGCCCTGGAGACAGATCAGGGGCGGGCAGTCAGGGCCGTAGGTGTCGGCCGCGGTGGCGAGCACGGTCGGGTTCTCGCAGACGCGCACCACTGGGGGCGTCGCACGGGGAGGGGTGCGGGTGAGCTGGCGCAGGGTGAGCACGGCGGGCTCCCCGGTGGCGGTGGCCCAGTCGAGCGCGGGTGTGCCGCGCAGGCCCAGGGTCAGGACGGTGGAGGACAGGGCGTCCTTCAGGAGTCCCGCGGAGGCCCATGCCTCGCGGCGCCACTCGGCTCCGGTGCCATCGGGGAAGCCGGTCAGGGCGCGGATGCCGGAGTGGACGAGGGTGGCGAGCGGGGTGCCGTCGTCGAGGGCGTGGGCATCGCCGAGGGTGCGGGCGGCGAAGGCCGGGAGGGAGACGGCCGGATCCGCGGGCAGGCTCCGCAGCGCCGTCGCGGTGGAGGCGACCAGGGCCCGGGCGGCCTCCGGGCCGCGTGCGAGGCGGCGGACGAGACCGCTCACGCGTATGTGCTCACACCAGTCGGCCAGTTCGGGCCGCTCGGAGCACAAACCGGTGAGCGGGGTGTACGCGTCGTGCCAGGCGTCCGCCTCCCGCCGGCGTGCGTCGCTGAGGAGGGTGACAGGTCCGGTGAGGGCGATGACGGCGGTGGCGAGGCCGTCGGGGCTGACGCCGGAGCGGCGCAGGATGGTGTCGACGGCGTCGAGCCGGACGCTCAGCGAGCGCCCGCCGCCGGGGGCTCGGCCCAGCAGGCGCTCGGCGGCGGCCCGCTCGCCGTCGGTGGGCGCTGCCAGAATGACCGGGCCGGTGAGTGGCTCGGCGCGTTCCATCCGGCGGCGTATCCGGTCCAGCAGCCAGGCACAGCCCGGATCGCCGAGGAGACGGGTGAGGCGGTCGTGGTCGACGTGGCCGGCGGGGGTGCCGGATGCGCTCACGTGAGGGTCTTCCCCCTTTCTCGCCACGGGCGGTCCCTCCTCGTCACGGGCGGTCCTGCGTCACTTCTCAGGCCCACAGGGCGTCCTGACCGAGTGCGGGGTTCTCGGTGGGGGTGGGCTCGGGCTCCCCGGGGGAGTGTGCCGGTGCGGGGACCGTCGCCATGCGGCTGTCGGGTTCGGGGGCCCGTGCCCGCTCGGTGCCGTCCCACTGCCAGCGGGTCACCAGGACCGCGTCGATGTCGTCGACGCGGGAGAGCTGCGCGATGGCGATGCCGGGCACTTGCGGGTAGCAGGCCCATTCACGCTCGCTGGTCATCACCACGTCCAGGTCGAAGGCGTGGAGGAGGCCCAGGCATTTGGCGCGGGAGTCGTCGTCGACGCCGGCGAAGGCTTCGTCCAGGGTGACCAGGCGCGGGGCGTGGGGAGCGGCGGTGGCGTAGTGAGCGGAGGCGGCGGCGAACAGGGGTACGGAGACGGCCAGGACGCGTTCGCCGCCGGAGGCGGGCCCGGTGGCGGGCACCCAGGCGCCGTGCTGGTGGCGTTCGATGCCGAATTCGTGCCAGGCGCGGTAGTCGAGCGCGGTGGTGAGCACTTCCAGCCAGCTGCCTGTGGCGTTTTCGGCCTGCGCGCGGGCGATCTGGGCTTGCAGGAACTCGCCGACCGCCGCCCGGTCCTCGGCCGCCCAGGCGTCGGCGGACTGGCGCAGCCGCGCCCGCGCCTGTGCCAGTCCGGCTGGTGCCTTGCGGGAGGGCCGCCACATCAGGCGCAGCTTCATGCCGGTGGAGGTGGGCCGCTGCTCAAGTTCGGTGTTCATGGCGCGTACCTGGCGCTCGGCGGTGTCGATCAGCTCCTGGAGGGTGCCGGCGACCTCGGTCAGCAGGTGGGTTTCCAGAATTTCGCGTTCGTGCGCCGACAGTATGCGGGTCAGCTCCTGGACCTCGGTGGCCAGCGCCTCGGCCAGTTCGGGCACGGCCCGCCCGTGGCCCTGGTAGACGAGGTCGACGATCATCCCGTCCTCGGTCATGCGCGCCGTGGCGCTGTGGCCGCCCCGGGAGAGGACGTCCTGGAGCTTCTTGTACTCCTCGCTGAGCCGCTTCTGCACGCGTTCCCAGGCGCCCTCGGAGTCGTCCGTACCGGACAGTGCCGCCTCGATCGCTCGGGCGAGCGCGATTGCCGGGGTGGCGGCCCAGGATCCGGCGTCCAGCGGCGGTACGGGAGCCTCGGGCAGGGCGACGGTCAGCAGGCCGGTGGCCGCGAACCGCTGGAGCGCGGCGATGGCCTCGGCGCGTGTGGCCGCCGCTTCATGGACGTCCTTGTCCAGCTGCTCGATACGGCCCTCGGCGTGGCCGGCGCGGCGGTCCGCGGCGGAGTACTCGTGACGGGCCTGCTTCTGGTCCCGCTCGCACGTGGCCAGGGCACTCGCGGTTTCGGCCAGACGGCGCTCCAGCTCGGCGACGGCCGCGCCGACGGTCGAGCGGAGAGTGGTGTGGTGTGCGTCCGCGGCGGCGGCGAGCCGGGCCGCCTCGGCCATACGATGGTCCAGTTCGGCCACCCGTTCCCCGGTCCGGCCGGCTTCCGCCCGCTCGTCGGCGACAGCGCGTCGCGCCTCGGCCCGGTCGCGCAGGGCCGGCCACAGGGCGGCGAGGGCGGCCGTGTGGTCGGCTAGGGCTTGACGGACGGCCGTGAGGGCCGGTCGGTCGGCGGGCAGATTCAGGGCGTCGGCCGTCTCGGCCAGTGCGGTGGCCGCTTCGGCCTCGCGGCGGGCCGCCTCGGTGAGTTCGGCCGCGCGTTCCTCCTGGCGGGTGCGGGCCCGGTGGGCGGCGTCCGCCGCCGCGGCGGCCACCGCGTGGGCGTGGCGCAGGGGGGCGTCGTCGGGGAGGGCGGCCAGTTCGGCGTCCAGGGTGCGTCGGCGCGCGGCCACCGTGGCGCGTTCGGCTTCGCGGCGTGCCGTGCTGGCGGCCAGGGCGTCCAGTTCGCCGCGCAGGGTGGCGATCCGGGCGCGGCGTGCTTCCTCGCGGGCGCCTTCACCCACGTACACGGCCGCTTCCTTCAACCAGCTGCCGGTCAGCGCGCCGATGCGGAAGTGACCGTCCGCCGCCACCCACGTGCCGGGTGCACCGGTGTCCCCGAGACCGATGGCCGCCAGGAGAGCGGACACGGCCGGTTCACCGACCTGCGTGGCCCGGGGATCGCCGTGGTCGACGGCGGGTCGCAGCGCGTCGGCGAGGACGGAGCCGGCCCGTGACGCATGCGAAGGCAGCGGGGACAGCAGCACGTCGTGCCCGCTCGCCTCCAGCATGGTGCCGTCCGGGCACACCCACGCGTCCAGGAGCCCGGACGCCTCCAGCGCGGCCTCCAGCCCCGCCCGTTCGTCCGGAGTGACGTGGTCGTGGAAGTCGACCAGCCTCCACAGAGGCGCTCCGGGAGTCCGGTCGCGCAGGCCCGGGGTGCGGGTGCGGGGTGCCTCCGGTCCGTGCTGGCCACCGGCCTCCAGCTCCGCCAGCTCCCTTTCGGTCGCGGTGCGCCGCTCGGCCAGTTCGGCTAGCCGCTGACCGAGTGCGGCGGCTTGGTCGGCCAGGTTCGCGGCCCGATCGCGGTGGGCTGCCGCGGTCTGCTCCCGGGCGGGGCTGGGGCCGTGCAGATGCGTGCCCCAGTCGTGCAGAGCGTCCAGGAGCCCCGTCGGGTCGGGAAGGTCCAGTTCCGTGCACCGGGCGAGGTGTTCGCGTATGGCCCCCACCAGGTCTTGGCCCGCCTGTGCGGCGGACGCCTCCGCCTGGGCCTGGCGTTCGGCGGTATGGGCGGCCTCGGTCTGGGCCTCGTCCAGGCGGCTGGCGGCGGCCCGCCGTTCGCCGGCGGCCTGCTCGGCCCCCGCGGCCAGCTCCTCCACGTGGTCGAGGGTGCGCCTCCGGCGTGCCACCGACTCCTCGGCCGCGTGGCGCAGTTCCGCCTCCGGGACCGTGTCGTGGGGCCCCAGCACGTCGTGGAGCCGGGCCGCTCGGGCCGTTTCCCGTGCTTGGCGCAGCGTGCTCTCGACTCGCTGCTCGGCCGCCGCCAGCCGTCCTTCGGCGCCCGTCAGGCGGCCGAGAGCGCGGGAGTTCGCCTGGGCGGCCTGGTCCCGGTCCGCCTCCGCACGGGCCCGCTCGCCGGCGGTGCGCCGCGCATCGGCCGCCGCCTGCTCCAGTTCCCGGGCGCTGCGCATCTCCGGACCCGCGCGCAGCGCGGCGTCCTGGGCCGTCAGCCGCACGGCCGTCTCCTCCAGCTGGGCGATCCGCTCCGCGGCCTCCGCCCGTTGCCGCTCGGCCTCCTCCCGCTCGGTCCGCGCCCGGGACAGGTCACGGTGCAGCTGTTCGTAGCGGGCGTGTTCACTGCGCGGCAGCCGGGCCCGTCGGCGGGTGGCCACGCGGGCGTAGCGGCGGTAGTGGTCGAGGAAGGCGGAGGCGGCCCGTTCGGCCTCACTCGCCGCCCGCAGTTCCTCCTTCTCCTCGTCCAGGGAGCGGAACGCCTCGGCCACATCGGCGATCACCGCCTGGTCCATGGGCGGCAGCGCCTCGGTCAGCGCGCGGGACAGCGCCGTCTCGTTGGGGCGCTTGGACAGCTGGGGCTGGCGCAGCTGGATGAGCAGGTCGACCAGGGCGGCGTAGCGCCGCTCGCCGAGCCCGAACAGCGCCTCGTCAACCGCCCTGCGGTACGCCTTCGCCTGGTCGTAGATCATGCCGCGTCCGGCGACGGCCTCGGCCAGGCGATCCCGCGACAGTGCGGTGCCGGTGGCGTCGAGCAGGGTCAGCTCCTCGCCGACGCGCTGGTCGGTGACCGCGTACCAGTGGCGGGCGATGCCGCGGCCCGTTACAGCCTTCAGCCCGCACAGCAGCGTGCGGAAGTGCGCCCGGCCCGAGTCCTGGTCACGGCGACCGAATTCGATCCAGGTGTAGCCGAGCCGCTCCGGGTGCGGGTGCCGGCCGCCGAGCAGCAGGTTCCACTCCATGCGCTTGCCCGGGTCGGCGTCGGGTTCCACCCGACGGGCGGACAGATCGCCATCCAGGAGGAAGGGCAGGGTCAGGGCGAGCACCTTGGACTTGCCGGTGCCGTTGTTGCCACGCAGCAGCAGGCGGCCGTCGCGGAACCAGAACTCCTCCGTGTCGTAGTGGAAGAGGTCGACCAGGCCGATGCGCAGCGGCTGCCACCGGCCGGGTGTCGGGTCGGGCAGGGCGGTCACGACTGCGGTGCCTTTCGCTTGGGTGTGCGGGGCGTGCGAGGAGCACGGGGTGTGCGGGCGGAAGCCTGTCCCGGTTCCGTCACGACGGTCTCGCCGACCGCGTACCGCGCGAGCGCAGGCAGCGCGACGATGCCCTTCGGGGTGGCGGCGACCAGGCCGAGCGCGGTGAGCCTCTCCAGCGCCTGGCCGACCAGCTCCGCCTCCGCGCCGGGCTGCTTGGCGCTCTTCGACCAGAACGCACCGTGTTCGGCCGCCAGCTCCTGAACCTTGCGTTCGAGGTCGGCGCGGCTCACCTCGCCGCCCATGGCCGCCAGGTGTTCGGCGAGCAACAGGGTGACGTGCCCGTGCGTGCCCTGCTCCGGCATCCGTACGTCGGTCAGATCGTCGTGCGGGTCGACCATGGCGATACCCTCGGCCCGCACTTCGGCAACCAGGCCGGTCAGTTCGGTGATGCGGGTGGTGAGGAAGGCGCGCTGGCGGGTCAGGTAGCCGAGTTCCTCGTCGGTCAGCTCCTCGTAGTACAGCACCGGGTCGTCCAGCAGCCTCCGGGTCAGCCGCTGGCGGATCGCGCGGAAACGGAGCTCGTCGCTGTCCAGCGCGCTCTCGGCGGTCAGCTCGGCCAGCCGGTCCTCGAAGTCCTCGGTGATGATCGTCGACGGGCCCCGGCGGGCGGCCAGCAGCCCGGCCAGGACGCGCCGCTGCACGTCGTAGAGCACGTCGCCGCTACCGCTGACGTATGCCTCCTCCTCGCCGGCCACCCGCCGCAGCACCCCATAGCGCAGCAGCAGCCGCACCACCGCCGCCAGATCCAGGCGTTCGTCGCGGCGCTCCATGGTGAACTCCACCCCGGCGGCGGCCAGGTGGGGATCGGCGGCGTCCAGCACCACCTGCTCGGCCAGACGGCCCAGGGCGATCTGCGCCTCACCGCGCTCCAGCGCGGCCAGCGCCAGACACAGCAGCACATACCGGCGGCGCGTGAACGGGGCGCGGCCACGGGACGCCTCGCGAGCCGGATGGGTGGGATCGGCCAAGGTGCCGGGCGTCCGGGCCAGCCGGGCGGCCTCCGCGTCCACCCGCAGCGACCAGCCGGTGTTGCGGTCGAACCAGTCGCGCAGCTCCGAGGCGTGCTGCCGCACCAGCCGGAACTCGTCCGCGTGCGGGCCCCGCGCCAGCAACAGCGGCTCCTTCAACAGCGTCCGGGCCGCCTTGTGCACCTCGGCCGTTCGCCGGCCGTCCAGTACCTCGCCCAGGGGCGTGGTCATCGGGTCCCCCTCAATCGTCTCGGCCGGTGCGTGGCTGTTGCGCGCGGCCGGGCCGGGTGAGGTCGGTGATCCCGATCAGGTGGTCGGGGCCGCGGAAGGTCCCGCCCGGCGTACGGACTTCGGCCGTCGTCCCGTCGGCGAGGGCCGTCAGCCGGATCTCCATCGAGCCGTCGTTGCTGGTCGCCACCGTGCTCGTCATACCGGGCCGCCACGTGGCCAGGGCATCGCCGAGCAGCTGCAGGAACAGCCCGAAGGCCGCCGGGTCCAGCTCTCCCAGCGCGGACAGCCGTGTGGTGCCGTCCGTCGCTAGCCGGGCACGGGCGGCGGCGATCTCCTCCGCCTGCCGGGCGGCGATCTCGGCGAGCCGGTGTCGCTGCTCGGAGCGGTCCCGCACCCGGCGGGCCCGCCCGCGGCGTTCGTAGCTGCCGGTACGGCGCAGTTGCGGGCTGATCCGCAGCGACTCGGCCTCGGCCCACGACGTGGACGCGGGCACCGGGCGGGCCGTGCGCTCGGCCAGCGTATCGGCGTCCACGGTCAGATGACGCGCGGAGTGCAGACCGAAGGCGGCGCGCCACAGCCGGTGCCGCGCCTCGTCGTCCGGGGCCTCGGCGAACCAGCGGGCCAGGGTACGGAAGTCCGCGGACCGGTCCGAGCGCCCGGCCCGCCGCTCGTTCAGCTGCCTGACAACCGCGAGGAGTTGCGGGATCGCCCCGAGGGCCCGCCCGCGCAGCAGCCGGGCCTGCGACTCACGGCCGTCCGCGGAGACGAACCAGGCGGTGAGCCCCGACCACTTCGCCGCCCACCGCTCATACGCCTGCTCCTCGGCGCTTTCGGCTTCCTCGGGCGCGGCGGGGGGGGGGGCCCCCCCCGCCCCCCCCCCCCCCCCCCCCCCCCCCCCCCCCCCCCGCGGCCCCCCGC
>NZ_JBHYVB010000005.1:0-43808 GCF_042750115.1 Streptomyces sp. NPDC059455 | reverse complement strand
GCGCCCCCACCAGTTCGCCGCCCCCCGATAATCCGCCTGCTCCTGGGCGTTTTGGGCTTCGGGGGGCGGGGGGGGGGCGGCCCCCGGGCCCGCCGCCAGCCGCAGCAGCACACCGGCCCGCCCGTCCTGCTCCAGCTCGCCGATGAGCACCGCGATCCGCCCGCCCAGCGTGATCAGATCCTGGATGAACCGCTCCAGATACTGGATCAGCCGGTCCTTGTAGGCGAGGAACACCTCGACCTCCACACCGTGCAGATCCATGGTGCGCTGCAGCGACCCCATGAACGCCCGCGCGTTCTCCGCCAGCGCCTCGAACCGGCCCGTCAGCGCCGACAGCGCCAGATGCGCCTTCGCCGCGTCCGGCCCGCCCTCCTCCCGCTCAGCCGCGATCACCAGAAGGGCCCGCAGCTGCGTGACGATGTCGTGCAGCGCCACCGCCTGCAGCGCACCGCGCCGCCCCAGCGCCTCGTCGTACACCGACAACGCCTGTTCGGCGGCCTCCCCGGCCTGCGTGAGCTGGTAGATGAACCGCTTGCGGTAGAAGTCCTCGACCGCGGTGACCCGGGAGGTGTCCGGATCCGCCCGCAGATTGCCCCACTCCACGAGGCTGTCCAGCGCCTTCACCACCGCGTCCGGATCGGGCGGCCGGTGCTCCGGCTCCAGCGCGGCGTGCACGTCCTCGGGCCGCAGATGCACCGCGAACCGCTCCTTCGCCGCGAGGAACGCACGCATCACCTGACGGTACAAGGCCGCGTTCGGCACGGTCAGATGGATGAACGGCGCGTGCTCGCTGCCGCGCGGACCGGAAGCTGGAGACGTCATCGTCCCGGCATTCTTCCCGACACGTACACCGGGGCGGAAATCCCCGCCGCGGGGATTGACAGGACGCCCTGCCGGCCGCTTACGCGTCACACCCCGCATGCGCGGAGCGACCGGTCGCTCGCGGACCACACCGACCTCCCATCGGGAGCACGACGACACGACGTACCTCTTCGGCAGCCGGCTCCGCCCCAGAAACATCGCCGGCCACGAAGAAAACCGTACGGCGCACCACTGACAGACCCGGCGGACGCAGTACGACCGCCGCCACGCGCGGGAGGTGAGGGCGCGGTTCGCGCGCGGTCAGATCCTGATAACGGTGGCCCGGCTGCCGCGCAGTGTGGCCAGACGACCACCAGCAAACGTGCCGTCGTGCGTATCGCCTCCTTGGCGTCGGCCGACGACGATGCGTGGCGAAGGCCGATCTGTTGCGGTATGTGTCTTCGCGGCGATCGCCTACCGGATAGGTTCATCCCATGCCCAGCCGCCTCCTCGAACTCCACGTCGAGAACTTCCGAAGCCTGCGCGACGTGACCATCCCGCTCGGTCCGCTGACCGTGCTGGTGAGGCCGAACGGCGTGGGCAAGTCGAACGTGTTGAAGGTTTCGACTTCCTTGCCGACATCATTCGCGGAGGCGTTCCCGAGACGATCAGTCGGCAACCGCTACGGCCATCCAGCGCCACGGCCTCCCCGCGCGCTGACCCCTGTACTCGCCGAGGGTCCTCCACCCGCTCCGCTGGGCCATGGGCGTTCCGGGGGGACGAGTTGCGCCTTTCGTGCGGGTTGTGCTCGCGGCCGATCGGGATGCTCGGGTACCTGTGGAGCAGTAGTCGGCTTATACCGGGGTAGTGAGCGCTGGCAACCGTCCAACACTCCTCGTGCCCGCCCCACCTGAACGATCGATCGCTTCCGAACGTCAGCATGGCCACGATGTCGGAGGTGGGCCGAATGCGTGACGACCGGCCCTCACTGCCAGAGTGGCCATGGCAGCGTTGGCGCCACCACCGATCACAGCGCCGATACCGAACGGTGCCACTCGACCGAGAACGATGATTCCCTGCTTGGTCCCGTACTTGGTGACGAAGTTCGTCCCCAAGATCCGGTTGATCTGACGTAACGTCTCGACAGGCACCTTGGCGACAACCTGACGCCCCCAGTGTTGTCCCGTACGCTCGGCGACCTTGGCAATGGTGGTGGAGCCGGTCCCGCCGAGCATGATTCCCATCACGATCGTTCGGCGGCGCTCGATCTCGTCGATGGCGACTCCGTGGACTTCGGCGATCGAGAGCGCGAAGAGGGCGGTCAGCTCAAGAGACGACAGAGCCTCGCCTGCCGACAGTGCCAGTGCGACTCCCGTACCGACACCGGGCGCGGCTGCGGCTCCTCCGACCGCAGCACCCGTCCCGGCCAAGGCGCTGACGTACATCCGCTCCAGATTGCGGATTACCTGTGCTGGTGTCGCCTCTGGGTTCCGCTGGCGGGCCCGGGCGATGTTCTTGCGCACCAGAGGGCTCTGGATGTCGATGGCCTTGTCCAGGAGGTCGAGGACTCGCTGCCCACGTATGTCTGCTGCCGGAACCGGTCCACCGTGGGCATCTGTTGCCATGCTTTGAACTCCTTAGGTCGTTACGTCCCAACGGAGTTTCCCACTCAGACTGTCGATTCCGGGACGTATTCCCGAGACCACGGTCGGCTGTTCTTCAACGAGCGGGGTGGGATCGTCGCTTCGTGCACCTACTACCGGGTTTGGCGTGATGTGCCAGGCTTGGCGCTCCCGCCCGATCAGGTCGCTTCGCCGCTGGCGGCCCGCCCGTATGGCCTGGCAGCACTCGGGGCTGTCCACCTGGCGCGAGGTGCCCCCGGCGAAGGGCCCGGTGCATGCGGACGAACTGACCCAGTGGTGGGCGGTGAGCTGGTGATCCAGGCGGTCGTCCCGGTGAATCGAGCGAGCGCGTAGCCGATCGGTGCTTCGACCGCTGCATACGGGAGCCGCCCTCGCGGCTCCCTGCCGCGCCCGGCGTTTCTCGACTTCAGGGGCAGGGCGTCTGTCGGGCCCGATCGATGCCGGAGTCGGCTGCGGCACCCTAAGAAGCGAGCTAGCATCTAAGTAAGATTCAATCTACGTAAGATCGAAACTATGTTTGATAGGGGTCGGAGGTACGGCAGGGATGGACTTCAAGGGCAGGCTCGCTGACCTCGATCTCCTGACCAGGCAACTGGGCGTCGTGACCGGGGGCGCGGGAGCCACCCGGGGCCAGGCTGTGATCATGACGGGGCGGCGTCGGGTGGGGAAGTCTCGTCTGGTCCAGGAGTTCTGTGACCGGTCCGGTGTTCCGTACGTGGTCTTCCAGGCGACCCGGGGCCGTAACGCCGTCGCCGAGCGGGCGGACTTCTCCGCGGCGCTCGCGCAGTCCGCGCTGCCCGGGGCGGAACTGGTGGCCGGGCTGCACGCCGCGGACTGGAACCAGGCGCTGCGGTCCCTGGCCGTCGCGGTTCCGGACGATGCCCCGAGCGTCGCGGTGATCGACGAAGTGCCCTGGCTGGTGGAGCAGGACCAGGAATTCGAAGGGGCGCTGCAGACGGTCTGGGACCGCCACCTGTCCGCCAAGCCGGTGCTGCTGATCCTGGTGGGCAGCGACATGTCGGTGATGGAGGCGCTGCAGTCGTACGGCCGTCCGTTCTTCGGCCGGGCCGCGAAGATGACCGTACGGCCGCTGCACCTGGCCGATGTGCAGGCCATGACCTCTCTGGGCGCGGCGGACGCGGTGGACGCGCTCTTGATCACGGGGGGCTTCCCCGAGATTGTCCAGTCGTGGCGACCGGGAATGGGCCGTACGGACTTCCTACGCGAGGCCGTGGCCAACCCTCTGTCGCCGCTACTGGTGGCAGGCGAACTCTCACTCCTGGGCGAGTTCCCCGAAGCCTCGCATTCGCGGGCGGTGCTGGAGGCGGTCGGCAGCGGCGAGCGGACCTTCTCCACCATCGCCGCACAGGCCGGAGGCGCGGGTGCCCTGCCCTCCGGGACCCTGTCGCCATTGCTGCACACCCTGCAGGCCAAGCGCATCTTGGCCACCGACCTCCCGCTTTCCACGAAGCCCGATACCAAGAACAAGCGCTATCGGATCGCCGACCCGTATCTCCGGTTCTGGCTGGCCTTCCTGCGGCGGGGAATCCCGCTCATCGAACGCGGCCGCGGCGATCTGGCCCTGGAGCGCATCGAGCGGTCCTGGACCACGTGGCGAGGACGTGCGGTCGAGCCGGTCATCCGCGAGTCGTTGCTGCGCCTCCTCCCCGATGACAGATGGCCCCAGACGGAAGCGGTCGGCGGCTGGTGGAACCGGCAGAACAACCCCGAGATCGACCTGATCGGCGCCGACCGCGAACCGGTCGCGGGGGCGGTGCACTTCATCGGCTCCATCAAGTGGCTGGAGTCTCATCCGTTCGGCCGCCGCGAGTACGACGCCCTGGCCCGGGACATGCTCGCGGTGCCCGGCGCCGAACCGGACACCCCACTCGTCGCCGTCTCACGCTGCGGCATCGAGGACGACCTGCCGCTCGCGGCGCACTGGGGCCCGGAAGAACTGGTCCGCGCGTGGCAGTAACCGGGGAAAAGGCGGGCGAGCGCTCCAGAGGGCGGACGCCGGGCAACCGGCGGGCAGGCGCCCCAGAGGGCGGATGCCAGGGTCAGCAGACGGCACGAGAGCAGAGGAAGGCCATGGAAGGGTTCAGCGAGTCGACTCTGCGGGCGTTGGCCGGCCCCCGCTCCTACGAGCGCGGGCTCGGCTACCTGGACGCGGTGTCCGGGGTCGAGGTCGGTGACGGCTGGGTCACCGCGAGTGTCCATGGCACGGAGCGGTACGAGGTGGAGCTGACGCTGGACGGGCCAGGTGGGCTGTTCTGCCGACGCATCCACATCTCAGCCTCGGTCATCCGGTCATCCCGCATGATCTCGCCGAGATAGACACGCTGCCGCTCATTCAAGTCCTCCCAGGTGCCGACTGCTGAAGCCGGTGGGCCCTTCCGTTCCCGGTCGGGCAGACTCGGGGGTTCATCAGCCGGCCGCGTACGCATCCAGGCGTCCATGACCATGCGGACCGGCACTTCGTACACGGCGGCGAGCTGCTGCACGAGCCGGCCGGTGTATTCGGTCTTCTTCCAATTCCAGCCGGACACCCGACGGTTCCGCTCCAGGCTGCGGATCTTGTGGGCGTCCACGAAGAGATCCTTCCCGGCGGGAGTGGCGCGCAGCCGGGTTGAGACCTGCTCAGCGGTGAGACCGGATGCATACCGGAGGTCGGCCAGTGTCTCGGTTCCGCTCGGCGTACCCGTGAGCTCGGCGGTGGCGCAGCCCAGCGCATCGGCGAGACGCCGCACATTCCGGGCTTCCGGTACGTACCTGCCCTCCTCCCAGTACATGACCACGCGATACGTGACTCCCACGCGGTCAGCGAGCTCCTGTGGGGTCAGTCCAGCCCGCTCGCGCAGCGTCCGGATCTTCGGGTGCTCAATCGCCAGCAAACGCCTCGGCATACCGGCCAGAGAACCTCAGTGAAGTCTTCATGGCAACTTGTTTTGCGCCGAGCGGCTCATGACCTCAGCATGAGATCCGCCGCGAGCTGAGGCAGCTACAAACTCTCGCGGTGTGTGCACGGAAGGCTGCTCACTGGCGGACCGAAGCGCCCTGACAAGGTGGCGGACTGGCTCAACGCATGGTGCCCGACTGACGCAGTGAGCATCGGATGCCCGCTTGGCGATGACTGGATGGGCGGAGTGACCGACCTCGCCGTCCTCAACGCTCGCGACCGGGCACACAGCATCGTGGAGTACCTCGCCCACGCCGAGGTCGCCGGCAAGGTCGGCAGTCGGCTCGCTGTCTGAACCCTGGACCTCGTCGGCCCTGCAGCAGCAACCGCAGTGGCATTGCTGCTCGAGCTTTCGGCACCCCCTGTGGGCGATGTAGGTCGCGGCATCCCGGCGAGCGCGCCAAGATCAATACGGCATGACCCTCATTGCTCGGGCTGAATTGGCAACGACCCACCAGACCGCTTACGTTTCTGCGTGACGTCAGCCACATCAATGCAGGTCACGGGCAGTGTGCGCGGAAAAGCGGCGCTCCGATGCCCACGACGAGGTGCGGTCAATATGTGTTGGTGGGCGAGACCGCAAAACGCCGCGCCGCGGGTCTTTGACCTGCGGAAATCTGTCAGCGGAAGAGGTTATTCACAGCGTGTGGAGCGATGCCCGTACCGAAAAGGGCAACGGTCAAAAGACCGTGTGCGTTTTGGCGTGAACGCAAAAACTCCCAACCTGTATTTCTGCAGGTCAGGAGCCTTTCCCGGAGTGCCCCCGGCAGGATTCGAACCTGCGCACACGGCTCCGGAGGCCGTTGCTCTATCCCCTGAGCTACGGGGGCTTACGTCTGTCGCTGCTGTCTCGCGGCGACAGGTAGAACACTATCAGCTCGCAGAGGGTGGTCATGAACGTTTATCGGGGGGGGCGGATGTGGGAGTGGAGGGGCGTATACCGCATGTGGAGGGTGGGGCGCAGGGGTCTTGGGGAAAGGTCCCTCGCACGGGGCGGAAGTGGGGAAAACCCGGACGCAGCCGCGGCTGCGCGCCTACTCTTCAGGATGTGCCTGGCTTGTCCGGCCGGGTCCTTGTCGTCGACGACAACAAGGTCATCCGGCAGCTGATCAGGGTCAACCTCGAGCTGGAGGGCTTCGAGGTCGTGACCGCGGCCGATGGTGCCGAGTGCCTGGAGATCGTTCACCAGGTGCGGCCCGATGTGATCACTCTCGATGTCGTGATGCCCAGACTTGATGGGCTGCATACGGCGTCGAGGCTGCGTGCTGATGCTCGAACGTGTCATGTGCCCGTCGCGATCATCAGCGCGTGTACGCAGTACGAGATGGACAGCGGGAAGGCGCTGGGCGTCGATGCCTTCCTCGCGAAACCCTTCGAGCCCGTCGATCTTGTCGAGCTCGTGCGGCGGCTGATGCGGCAGGGGGCGGCCGGTGCGGCCGCGCCTGGTGATGCCGAGCCGGTTGTGGGGCCCACCGGGTAGTGGTGGGCCCCAGGCCCGGGCCTCTGCCTTTTCCTTCCGGTTCGGCCCGGGGGGCTTGGGCTTCGGTTCTGTTCGGGGCTTGGGTTTTTTGTGGGTTCGGTCGGGTCCCGGGTCTCTTTGGGCCCGGGGCCCGTCCTCCTCGTTGTGCGCTCGTCCGAAGGGCGAAACCGGTTCGCTTTCGTACCCCCCTCCTCCCATACGCTTGTGCCGTGACTCCCGCCCAGCTCTCCCGCACTGTGCTGCACACCGTGCGTCGTGCCGTTGAGGACGACGAGCTGTGCGTTGCCGTGCCGGAGCGGGTGAAGGTGCGGACGCCGCCTCGGCCTGGGTGTGGGGATTACGCCACCAATGTCGCCCTGCTGCTGGCCAGGGGGGAGGGGGATGCGCTCGTTATCGCCGAGGTTTTGCGGCGGCGGCTTGTCCTCGCTCCCGGGATCGCCCGCGTTGATGTCGCCGCTCCTGGGTTTCTCAACATCACCCTTGATGCCCATTCGCATGCTCAGCTTGTGCGGGACGTCCTCTCCCAGGGGTCTCGCTACGGGCACGGGGAGGCGCTTGCCGGGGTTTCGGTTCCGCTGGGGTCAGCTGATGAGGTGCGGGCCGCCCTCTTCGCTCATGTGGTGCGAGGGCTCGTCGGCGCTGTTGGGGGAGTCGTTGTTCCTGGGCATGGGCCTGTTGTGCGGCCCGTTCCGGTCTCCGGGGCTGATCTGCTCCGCTCCCTCGGGCCCGACGCCGCCCGCTGGGCGTTGCTTCGGCCCGCCGGGCATGATCTGCCCGATCTCGACCCTGCCCGGCTTCTCTCGCAGCGCGAGGACAACCCCCTCTTCCGGGTTCAGTACGCATACGCCCGCACCCGCGCCCTCGTGCGGAATGCGCGCCAGCTCGGCATCACGCCCGAGCCCGCGTCCGGGGCGTACGACCACCCCGCCGAGATCGGCCTTCTCGGCCTCCTCGCCGATCATCCCCGCATCATCGAGGCCGCCGCCCGGCATCGTGCGCCCGATCAGCTCGCGCGGCATCTTGTCGGCGTCGCCGATGCCTTCTTCCGGTTCCATGACCGGTTCCTTGACCGGTTCCATGACGACTGCCCGGTCCTGCCCTCCGGAGACTCCTCCCACCAGCACAAACCCTCGGCCGTCCACCGTTCCCGGCTGGCCCTTGCCGATGCCACCGGGGCGGTGCTCGCCGGCGGCCTGCATCTGCTCGGCATCAGCGCACCCGAACATCTGTAGACCTTGTGTAAGACCTTGAGAGAGACAGCAGAGACAGCATGAGCCGTTCCGCCCATCCCGCCGGGCCCCGCCACGCCGATGTCCTTCCCGAGGGGCACTACGCCGCGCCGCCCGCCGATCTCAATCAGCTCGATCCGCGCGTGTGGTCCCGTACGGTCGGCCGGAACGCCGATGGCGTCGTGGCCGTCGGCGGGATCGACGTCAAGACGCTCGCGGAGGAGTTCGGGACGCCCGCGTACTTCCTCGACGAGGCCGACTTCCGGGCCCGCTGCCGGGCCTGGCGGGAGGCGTTCCAGGAGCAGGAGGAGGACGCCGACGTGTTTTACGCCGGGAAGGCGTTCCTCTCCCGCGCCGTCGTGCGCTGGCTGAACGAGGAGGGGCTCAACCTCGATGTGTGCTCCGCCGGGGAGCTGGCCACCGCGCTCGCCGCCGGGATGCCCGCCGAGCGGATCGCGCTGCACGGGAACAACAAGTCCACAGCCGAGATCGAGCGGGCGGTCGAGGAGGGCGTCGGGCGGATCGTGCTCGACTCGTTCCAGGAGATCGTGCGGGTCGCGCATATCGCCCAGCGGCTCGGCAGGCGCCAGCGGGTGCAGATCCGGATCACCGTGGGTGTGGAGGCGCATACCCACGAGTTCATCGCGACCGCCCACGAAGACCAGAAGTTCGGCATTCCGCTCGCGGGCGGGCTGGCCGCCGAGGCCGTGCGGCGGGCGCTCAAGCTCGACGGGCTCGAGCTCATCGGGATTCACTCGCACATCGGGTCGCAGATCTTCGACACATCCGGGTTCGAGGTCGCGGCACACCGGGTCGTGGGGCTGCTGAAGGAGATCCGGGACGAGCACGGCGTCGAGCTGCCCGAGATCGACCTCGGCGGCGGCCTCGGCATCGCGTACACCTCGGAGGACGACCCGCGCGAGCCGCACGAGATCGCCAAGGCGCTGCGCGACATCGTGCACCGGGAGTGCGACGCGGCCGGGCTCGCGGTGCCGCGGCTGTCGGTCGAGCCGGGGCGGGCGATCGTCGGGCCGACCGCGTTCACGCTCTACGAGGTGGGCACGGTCAAGGAGCTGCCGGGGCTGCGGACGTACGTCAGCGTCGATGGCGGGATGTCCGACAACATCCGTACCGCGCTCTACGACGCCGAGTACTCGGTGGCGCTGGTCTCCCGCGCCTCCACCGCCGAGCCGATGCTCTCCCGCGTCGTCGGCAAGCACTGCGAATCCGGCGACATCGTCGTACGGGACGCCTTTCTGCCCGCCGATCTGGCGCCCGGCGATCTGATCGCCGTCCCCGCCACCGGCGCGTACTGCCGCTCGATGGCGAGCAACTACAACCACGCGCTCCGGCCGCCCGTCGTCGCCGTACGGGACGGGCAGGCGCGCGAGATCGTCCGGCGTGAGACGGAGGAAGATCTGCTGCGGCTCGATGTCGGCTAGCGAGGATCCGCTGGTGGGGGCCTGCTGGTGGGGGCCTGTTGGTGGGGATCCGCTGGTCGGGACCTGCTGGTATGGGACTGCTGGTGGGGCCCGCCAGCGGCAATCCGCCGGTGGGAATCGGCTAGCGAGAAATAGATCTCGGATACTGGACCCGGGACAGGAAATCCCGTCCAGTGCATGAGACTGGTGCACTAACGCGCTGATGCATTAACGCGATGGATGAGAGACGAGGTCGGATGATGCGTACGCGTCCGCTGAAAGTGGCGCTGCTGGGCTGTGGAGTGGTCGGCTCAGAGGTGGCGCGCATCATGACGACGCAGGCGGACGACCTCGCGGCGCGCATCGGGGCCCCGGTCGAGCTGGCCGGGATCGCCGTGCGCCGTCCCGGCCGGGTCCGGGAGGGGGTGCCGGCGGAGCTGGTGACCACCGATGCCACGGCCCTGGTCAAACGCGGGGACATCGATGTGGTGGTCGAGGTCATCGGCGGGATCGAGCCCGCCCGCACCCTCATCACCACCGCCTTCGACCACGGCGCGAGCGTGGTGTCCGCGAACAAGGCGCTGGTCGCCCAGGACGGCGCGGCGCTGCACGCCGCGGCCGAGCAGCGCGGTGCGGACCTCTACTACGAGGCCGCGGTCGCGGGGGCGATCCCGCTGGTGCGGCCGCTGCGCGAGTCGCTCGCGGGCGACAAGGTCAACCGTGTCCTCGGCATCGTCAACGGCACCACCAACTTCATCCTCGACCGGATGGACTCCAGCGGCGCCGGCTACAGCGAGGCGCTGGACGAGGCCACGGCCCTGGGTTACGCCGAGGCCGACCCGACCGCCGACGTCGAGGGCTTCGACGCCGCCGCGAAGGCCGCGATCCTCGCCGGGATCGCCTTCCACACCCGGGTCACCCTCGACGATGTGCACCGCGAGGGCATCACCGAGGTGACCGCCGCCGACATCGCCTCCGCCAAGCGCATGGGTTGTACGGTCAAGCTGCTCGCGATCTGTGAGCGGGCCGCCGACGGCCAGTCGGTCACCGCGCGGGTGCACCCGGCGATGATTCCGCTGAGCCACCCGCTCGCCTCGGTCCGCGAGGCGTACAACGCGGTCTTCGTGGAGGCCGACGCCGCGGGGCAGCTGATGTTCTACGGGCCGGGTGCGGGCGGTTCGCCGACCGCCTCGGCCGTCCTCGGCGACCTCGTCGCCGCCTCCCGCAACAAGCTGGCGGGCGCCACCGGACCCGGGGAGTCCGCCTACAGCCGGCTCCCGGTGAGCCCGATGGGCGATGTGGTCACTCGCTACCACATCAGCCTGGACGTCGCCGACAAACCGGGAGTTCTGGCGCAGGTCGCCACAGTCTTCGCCGAGCACGGCGTGTCCATCGATACGGTCCGCCAGCAGGGGAAGGACGGCGAGGCGTCCCTCGTCGTCGTGACCCACCGCGCGAGCGACGCCGCGCTGTCGTCGACCGTGGAGGCGCTCCGTCGGCTCGATACCGTCCGCGATGTCGCGAGCATCATGCGGGTCGAGGGCGAGTAGAGGGCGACTGGAGGATGAGTCGTGGGCGAGCAGTGGGCGAGCAGAGGCCGGGTAGCGGCCGCGCTGAGGCCGTACAGAGGGTGAGCGGAGAGTAAGGAAAATCATGAACGCAATCGCCGACGCCGGGCCTCGAATGTCCGGCACCCGCCAGTGGCACGGCTGGCGGGGCATCATCGAGGAGTACCGCGACCGCCTCCCGGTCGGCGGGACCACCCCCGTCGTCACCCTGCGCGAGGGCGGTACGCCGCTTGTCCCCGCGCAGGTGCTCTCCGAGCGCACCGGCTGTGAGGTCCACCTCAAGGTCGAGGGCGCCAACCCCACCGGGTCGTTCAAGGACCGCGGGATGACGATGGCCATCAGCGCGGCCAAGGAGGCCGGCGCCAAGGCCGTCATCTGCGCCTCCACCGGCAACACCTCGGCCTCGGCGGCGGCGTACGCCGTACGGGCCGGGATGGTCTGCGCGGTGCTGGTCCCGCAGGGGAAGATCGCGCTGGGCAAGATGGGCCAGGCCCTCGTCCACGGCGCGAAGATCCTCCAGGTCGACGGCAACTTCGACGACTGTCTGACGCTGGCGCGCGGGCTGTCGGAGAAGTACCCGGTGGCGCTGGTCAATTCGGTCAACCCGGCCCGGATCGAGGGCCAGAAGACCGCCGCCTTCGAGATCGTGGACATGCTCGGGGACGCGCCCGACATCCATGTGCTGCCGGTTGGCAACGCGGGCAACATCACGGCCTACTGGAAGGGCTACACGGAGTACGCGGCGCCGTTCGCCGACAGCGAGCCGTGCGCCTCCCGTACGCCCCGGATGTGGGGCTTCCAGGCGTCCGGCGCGGCGCCGATCGTGCGTGGTGAGCCGGTCAAGGAGCCGAGCACCATCGCCACCGCCATCCGCATCGGCAACCCGGCCTCGTGGACCTTCGCCGAGCAGGCGCGCGACGAGTCCGGCGGCCTCATCGACGAGGTGACCGACCGTCAGATCCTCGCCGCCTACCGGCTGCTCGCCGCCCAGGAGGGCGTTTTCGTCGAGCCCGCCTCCGCGGCGAGCGTGGCGGGTCTGCTGAAGGCGGCCGAGCAGGGGCTGGTCGACCCGGGCCAGCGCATCGTCTGCACGGTGACCGGGAACGGGCTCAAGGACCCGGACTGGGCGGTGGCGGGTGCGCCGCAGCCGGTCGTGGTCCCGGTGGACGCGGACGCCGCGGCCGTACGGCTCGGGCTGGCCTGACACCGCGTGCCGCGGCGCGACCCGGAGCGGGCCGGTCCGGTAAGGCGCGGTGCGCCTTGGGCCGGGCCGCTCCGATACGCCGCGACCCGGCTCTGACCAGGGCCGGGACCTGATGTGGTGGGGGTTTCGGCGGCCGCGCGGACCGGCCCGCCGAGCCTCCGCGCAACCCCCCATCGGTCCCTCGTTCAACCCGTTCCGTAGGCTTCTCTAAAGATCCACTCAAGTGGTGGCAGAGCAGCGCGAGGGCGCGCGGAGCGCTCCAGTAGAGTGGTCGCGGACGATGGCAGGGAGCGCGACACGCATCGTGCGCCTCCCGTGCGCCCTATGTCGCCACAGAACCTTCCTTCGATAGGCTGTACTGAATCCGCCCCGACGCAGAGCGCTCGCCTCTGCGCGGCGTCGCCGTACTTGTCACGGCCCTCGCGGTGTTCCGTACCTCTTCGAGCAATCGCACGTAACCACAAGGAGAGTCATCGAGCGATGGCCGGTCCAGCGTTCCGCGCCGCCGCCGTCCGAGTGCGCGTCCCCGCCTCGAGCGCCAATCTCGGTCCTGGCTTCGACGCCCTCGGCCTGGCCCTGGGCCTCTACGACGACGTGGTGGTCCGGGTGGCCGACTCCGGTCTCCACGTCGACATCGCCGGTGAAGGCGCGGAGTCGCTCCCGCGCGACGAGAACCATCTGCTCGTACGCTCCCTGCGCACCGCCTTCGACCTGCTGGGCGGGCAGCCCCGCGGCCTCGAGCTGGTCTGCGCCAACCGCATTCCGCACGGCCGGGGCCTGGGCTCCTCCTCCGCCGCCATCTGCGCCGGGATCGTCGCCGCGCGCGCGGTGACCATAGGCGGCGCCGAGCGGCTCGACGACGCGGCGATGCTGGAGCTGGCCACCGAGATCGAGGGCCACCCCGACAATGTCGCCGCCTGTCTGCTCGGCGGCTTCACCTTGGCCTGGACGGAAGCGGGGTCCGCCCGTGCGATCAGGATGGACCCCGCGGATTCCATCGTTCCGGTGGTCTTCGTCCCTGGCCGGCCGGTGCTCACCGAGACCGCCCGCGGCCTGCTGCCGCGCACCGTCCCGCATGTGGACGCCGCGGTCAACGCGGGCCGGGCCGCACTGCTCGTCGAGGCCCTGACCAGGCGTCCCGAGCTGCTGCTGGCCGCGACCGAGGACCGACTGCACCAGGAATACCGTGCTCCGGCGATGCCCGAGAGCGTGAGCCTGGTGAACCGACTGCGGGCGGACGGCGTCCCCGCGGTCATCTCCGGCGCGGGCCCCACGGTGCTCGCGCTGGTCGAGGACGGTGCGGCCGACAAGGTCGCACGACTGGCGGGCGAGGGGTGGGCGGCCAACCGGCTGGCTCTCGACGCCGGGGGGGCGAGCGTCCTGCCGCTCACCTGACACCGCGCTCCGGGGTGTCCCCGGAGCCGGGAAAACTCGATAGCCGGTCTTGGAGAGGGGGAATGTTTGTTGGATCCGGTAGTGTTAACCTCAAGTCTGCACTCGATGCCTCTTGGATGTACTCGGAGGCGAGGTGCGCAGTGTCCCTATCAGGGACCACCCTTCTTCCGGGAGCCTCCCCCACTGCCTGAGCAGCCTGCCTGAGCAGTATCGAGCACGCTCCGGAATCGGCGTGGCGGATTCTCGTGAATCCTCCGCTGCGTCGGAACCATGAACTGATTCCTCCGCCGTACCCGGCGGACCACCGCCCCGGCCCGGTCCGTAACCGAAGGACCACAGCCGGACAGCACAACCGGTCGCCGAGCCAGACAGGCCGACGCCCGCTCCAGGGAAGGACCCTTCGTGAGCGACACCACCGATCTGATGGGCGTGAACGCCTCCGGCACCTCCGACAGCGGTGTCGGCAACAACGCGCCCGCCACGGACGCTTCCGCGCCCGCCAACGGTGCTGCCACTGGCGCTGCCCCGCGGCGACGCCGCTCGGGCACCGGCCTCGACGCCATGGTCCTGGCCGAGCTTCAGCAGCTCGCCTCGAGCCTTGGCATCAAGGGCACCGCGCGGATGCGCAAAGGCCAGCTGATCGAGGTCATCAAGGAGAAGCAGGCCGCGGGCTCCGGCTCCGCCCAGGGCTCCGAGAGCACTCCGTCCGACGCGGAGGGAGTGACCAAGCCGAAGCGCCGCACCACCTCCCGGGCCCGTACGGGCGACGACGCCGAGGAGAAGACCGGCGCCAAGTCCTCGAAGTCCGCCGGGAAGGCGGAGAAGGCCGACAAGGCCGACACTGAGGAGAAGGTCGCCGCGCAAGCGCAGATCGAGATCCCCGGCCAGCCCGGTGAGCCCGCCGGCGATGAGCAGCCGGCCGGTGAGCGCCGCCGCCGCCGGGCCACCGCGCCCGCCGCCACCCCCGACTCCGGGGGCACGGCCACCGCTGTCGAGACCAAGACGGAGGCGCGCAGCGACGTCTCCGCGAAGACCGAGGCCAGGACCGAGCCCAAGGGCGACGGGAAGGCCGAGGCCGCCGCCGACACCGCCGAGGGCAAGGGTGCCAGGGGCGGTGACCGCCAGGAGCGCGGTCAGAAGGGCGACCGCCGGGACCGCCAGGACCGCCAGCGCGACCGTGGAGACCGCGGAGACCGTGGAGACCGTGGAGACCGCGGTGACCGCCGCGGCAAGGGCGAGGACGGCCAGCAGGGCGGCGGCCGTCAGCAGCGCGACGGGCGCGGCCAGAGCCAGCAGCGCGCCGACGAGGCCGACGACGACTTCGACGGCGGGCGCCGCGGGCGCCGCGGCCGCTACCGCGACCGGCGTGGCCGCCGTGGCCGTGACGACTTCGGCAATGAGCCGCAGGTGTCCGATGACGATGTGCTGATCCCCGTCGCGGGCATCCTCGACATCCTCGACAACTACGCGTTCATCCGGACCTCCGGCTACCTCCCGGGCCCGAACGACGTGTATGTCTCGCTCGCCCAGGTGCGCAAGAACGGTCTGCGCAAGGGCGACCACGTCACCGGCGCGGTCCGTCAGCCGCGCGAGGGCGAGCGCCGCGAGAAGTTCAACGCGCTGGTGCGGCTGGACTCGGTGAACGGCATGGCGCCCGAAACCGGGCGCGGGCGGCCGGAGTTCGGCAAGCTGACGCCGCTTTACCCGCAGGACCGGCTGCGTCTGGAGACCGAGGCCGGCGGGCTGACGACCCGGATCATCGACCTGGTCGCGCCGATCGGCAAGGGCCAGCGCGGTCTGATCGTGGCCCCGCCGAAGACCGGTAAGACCATGATCATGCAGGCGATCGCCAACGCGATCACCCGCAACAGCCCCGAGTGCCATCTGATGGTCGTCCTCGTCGACGAGCGGCCGGAAGAGGTCACCGACATGCAGCGGTCGGTCAAGGGCGAGGTCATCTCCTCGACCTTCGACCGCCCGGCCGAGGACCACACCACCGTCGCGGAGCTGGCGATCGAGCGGGCCAAGCGCCTGGTCGAGCTGGGCCATGACGTGGTCGTCCTGCTGGACTCGATCACCCGCCTGGGCCGTGCGTACAACCTGGCGGCGCCCGCCTCCGGCCGCATCCTGTCCGGTGGTGTCGACTCGACCGCGCTCTACCCGCCGAAGAAGTTCTTCGGCGCCGCGCGCAACATCGAGGACGGCGGCTCGCTGACCATCCTGGCCACCGCGCTGGTCGAGACCGGCTCGCGGATGGACGAGGTGATCTTCGAGGAGTTCAAGGGCACCGGCAACATGGAGCTCAAGCTCGACCGGAAGCTCGCCGACAAGCGCATCTTCCCGGCGGTGGACGTCGATCCGTCCAGCACCCGTAAGGAAGAGATCCTGCTGGCGCCGGAGGAGCTGAACATCGTCTGGAAGCTGCGCCGGGTGCTGCACGCGCTCGACTCCCAGCAGGCGATCGAGCTGCTGCTGGACAAGATGAAGCAGACGAAGTCGAACGCCGAGTTCCTGATGCAGATCGCCAAGACCACGCCCACCCCGGGCAACAACGGCGACTGACCGGACACCCGCCGGAACGCTCGGTAGCCGAGGCCCCCCGCATCGCGGGGGGCCTCGTTTGCGTTCCATGAGAGGTGAGCCACATCTTCCGGCCAGGCCACGGACCGGTTCTGATCATGTTATCGCCCGCGAAAGTGCAGGTCAGAGCGGTAAGACGGACGAAGGGGACGAACGGTACGCCCGGCGGCCCGGGCGAAAACCGGCCATCGCAGATATGCAACCCTGGCGCACGGCCTTCCATCTGTCAGGTCGGAATACGGGGCCGGAACACAGGCTGACTCCACCGCGAAACGCGACGCCACGCCTGACCGTGACGGCAGGGGGTACTCGGGCACCACAAAGAGGACTGAGGAGCACATGGCCGAGGACAGCAACAACGCACCGGGGAGCGCGGGCCGCCACCGTGCCCGCGGCACGACGGCCGGGCGCCGTCGCAAGGGGCCCAGCACGCGCCGTAGGGCCGTGCTCTACACGGTGTGGACGCTGGCCGCCGTGCTGGTGCTCGGCGGTGCCGGACTCGGCTACCTCTACTACAAGCTGAACGGGAACCTCACCGGCGTCGACGTCAACGCCGCCCTCGGCACCGACCGCCCCGAGAACGTCGACAACGGCTCGATGGACATCCTCGTGCTCGGCTCCGACTCCCGGGCCGGCAAGAACGCCAAGTACGGCACGGACGAGGGCAGCTCGCGCTCCGACACGGCGATGATCGTCCACGTCTACAAGGGCCACAAGAAGGCCAGCGTCATCAGCATCCCGCGCGACACCCTCATAGAGCGGCCGTCCTGCACCACCAAGGGCGGGCAGCAGACGCCCGCCGTGCGGGCGGCCATGTTCAACAGCGCCTACGAGGCCGGCGGCCCGGCCTGCACCATCAAGACCGTCGAGTCCATGACGGGCATACGCATGGACCACTTCCTCGAGGTCGACTTCTCCGGCTTCAAGCAGCTGATAGACGACCTCGGCGGCGTCAACATCACCACCACCGCCCCGATCCACGACCCCAAGAGCCACCTCGACCTGGAGGCCGGCCCGCACACCCTGGACGGGGAGCAGTCGCTGGGCCTGGTGCGCACCCGGCACGGCGTGGGCGACGGCAGCGACCTCGGCCGGATCAAGCTCCAGCAGGCGTTCGTCAAGGCGCTGCTGGACCAGGTCAAGCACGTGGACCTGTTCGGCAACCCGAAGAAGCTCTACGACCTCGCGGACACCTCCACCAAGGCCCTCACCACCGACTCCGAGCTGGCCTCGGTGAGCAAGCTGAAGGGCTTCGCCGAGTCCCTGAAGGGCATCGGCTCGGGCAACATGAAGATGACCACGCTGCCCGTCGAGTACGACCCGCAGAACCCGGCCCGGGTGCTGCCCATGGAGCGCAAGGCCAAGCTGATATGGACCGCGCTCCGCGATGACCAGCCCGTTCCCGCCTCCGCCACCAAGGGCTCCGCGGGCGATGCCACCAGCGCGGGCAAGGTCGTCAAATAGGGCCGTCCAAGGTCAAACGGGGCTGTCCGAGGGCGTTCCGACAGCCTCCCGGGCGGGCCGGGAATATCCGGGCCCGCCCCCCGGTTTTGGGGGATGCGGCCAGTACTGGCAAACTGGATCGTCGGTCCCGGTTCACGACAGGCAACCCGCCCATCGACCCGGTGCCCTCCCGAACCTAGGAGATTCCCTTGAAGCGCGAGATCCACCCGGAGTACGTCGAGACGCAGGTCAGCTGCACCTGTGGCGCGTCCTTCACCACCCGTAGCACCGTGAGCGGCGGCACCATCCGCGCCGACATCTGCTCCGAGTGCCACCCGTTCTACACGGGCAAGCAGAAGATCCTCGACACCGGTGGCCGTGTGGCGCGGTTCGAGGCCCGCTTCGGCAAGAACGCCGGGTCCGCCAAGAAGTAGCGACCCGCACGGCGCCCGTCTTGGGGGGGCCCCATTAAGGGGGGGCCCGGCCCGCCGGTTTTTGTGAACCGGCCGCCCGCCCCATTAGCACACACCCCCCCCCCCCCACCCACAGCCCCCCCCCCCACACACCCACGCCCCCCCCCCGGCCCCCGCCTCCCCCCACCCAGCCCGCCCCCCCCCCCCGGACCGGCGTTTTGTCGTCACCGGTCCTCCGGCACTTTCCGCAACGCCACCACGCAGACCACTCAGGGAGCCCTCCGATGTTCGAGGCGGTCGAGGAACTCATCGGCGAACATGCCGACCTCGAGAAGCGGCTCGCCGACCCCGCGGTCCACGCCGACCAGCGGGAGGCGCGGCGGCTCAACAAGCGCTATGCCGAGCTGACCCCGGTGGTCACGGTCTATCGCGCCTGGAAGCAGGTCGGGGACGACATCGGGACCGCCCGCGAGCTGGCCCAGGACGACCCCGACTTCGTGGCCGAGGTCAAGGAGCTGGAGCAGAGCCGCGAGCAGCTCACCGACCGGCTGCGGCTGCTGCTCGTCCCCCGCGACCCGAGCGACGACAAGGACGTCATCCTGGAGGTCAAGGCCGGGGAGGGCGGCGAGGAGTCCGCGCTGTTCGCCGGCGACCTGCTGCGGATGTATCTGCGGTACGCCGAACGGATCGGCTGGAAGGCCGAGATCATCGACTCCAACGGATCCGACCTCGGCGGCTACAAGGACGTCCAGGTGGCGATCAAGACCAGGGGCACCATCGAGCCCGGCCAGGGCGTCTGGGCCCGGCTGAAGTACGAGGGCGGGGTGCACCGGGTGCAGCGGGTGCCCGCCACCGAGTCCCAGGGCCGTATCCACACCTCCGCGGCCGGTGTGCTGGTCACGCCCGAGGCCGAGGAGGTCGAGGTCGAGATCGGCCCCAACGATCTGCGGATCGACGTCTACCGCTCCTCCGGACCCGGCGGCCAGTCGGTCAACACCACCGACTCCGCGGTGCGCATCACCCACCTGCCCACCGGCATCGTCGTCTCCTGCCAGAACGAGAAGAGCCAGCTCCAGAACAAGGAGCAGGCGCTGCGCATCCTGCGCTCGCGGCTGCTGGCCGCGGCCCAGGAGGAGGCCGAGCGGGAGGCGTCGGACGCGCGGCGCAGCCAGGTCCGCACCGTCGACCGGTCCGAGCGCATCCGTACGTACAACTTCCCGGAAAACCGGATCTCGGACCATCGTGTCGGTTTCAAGGCGTACAACTTGGACCAGGTGCTCGACGGTGAACTCGATCCGGTCATCCAGGCGTGCGTCGACGCCGACGCGGCCGCCAAACTGGCGGCCGCGGGCTGAGCCCTGAGCCACCCACTGATCAACGCTTTGTGCCCTTGTCCGGACCGGCTGGAGGAATTCAGTGAACGTGCTGCTCGCCGAGGTGGCGCAGGCCACTCAGCGGCTGGCCGACGCGGGCGTGCCCTCACCGCGCTTCGACGCGGAGGAGCTCGCCGCCTTTGTGCACAGCGTCAAGCGGGGAGAGCTGCACGGCGTGCCCGACGCCGACTTCGACGCCCGCTACTGGGAGGCGGTCGCCCGCCGGGAGGCTCGCGAGCCCCTTCAGCACATCACCGGCCGCGCCTTCTTCCGCTATCTCGAGCTCCAGGTCGGACCGGGGGTCTTCGTGCCCCGGCCGGAGACCGAGTCGGTGGTCGGCTGGGCGATAGACGCGGTGCGCGCCATGGACGTCGTCGAACCGCTCATCGTCGATCTGTGCTCCGGCTCCGGGGCCATCGCGCTCGCGCTCGCCCAGGAGGTGCCGCGCTCCCGGGTGCACGCCGTGGAGCTGGACGAGGGCGCCCTGCGCTGGGCTCGCAAGAACGTCGAGGGGTCCCGCGTCGTTCTCCATCACGCGGACGCGTTGGCGGCCCTGCCCGAGCTCGACGGGCAGGTGGACCTCGTCATCAGCAACCCGCCGTACATCCCGCTGACCGAGTGGGAGTACGTGGCGCCGGAGGCCCGCGATCACGACCCCCAACTCGCGCTCTTCTCCGGTGAGGACGGCCTCGATGTCATCCGTGGCCTGGAGCGCACCGCCCACCGGCTGCTGCGCCCCGGGGGCGTGGTGGTCATCGAGCACGCAGACACCCAGGGCGGCCAGGTGCCGTGGATCTTCACGGAGGAGCGTGGCTGGGCGGACGCCGCCGACCACCCCGACCTGAACAACCGGCCCCGGTTCGCCACCGCGCGGAAGGCCATGCCGTGACGGCGGCACCGCACCACACATTGGCCACGTACGAGGAGGTCCGTTAATGGCACGGCGATACGACTGCGGGGACGCGACAGACCGCAAGACCGGCCTGCGCGAGGCCGCCTCCGCCGTCCGCCGCGGCGAACTGGTCGTGCTGCCCACCGACACCGTCTACGGGATCGGCGCGGACGCCTTCAACGCCGAGGCGGTAGGGGATCTGCTCGAGGCCAAGGGGCGCGGCCGCAACATGCCCACACCGGTGCTGGTCGGCTCGCCGAACACCCTGCACGGACTGGTCACCGACTTCTCCGAGATGGCCTGGGAGCTGGTGGACGCCTTCTGGCCCGGCGCGCTCACCCTCGTCGCCCGCCATCAGCCGTCGCTCACCTGGGACCTGGGGGAGACCCGGGGCACGGTGGCGGTCCGGATGCCGCTGCACCCGGTGGCCATCGAGCTGCTGACGGACTTCGGCCCGATGGCGGTCTCCAGCGCCAATCTGACCGGACACCCCTCCCCGCAGGACTGCGACGCCGCCCAGGACATGCTGGGGGACTCGGTCTCGGTGTACCTCGACGGCGGGCCGACCCCGGCCGCCGTGCCCTCCTCGATCGTCGATGTGACCGGCAAGGTGCCGGTGCTGCTCCGGGCGGGCGCGCTCACCGCCGAGCAGCTCCGGGAGGTCGTACCCGACCTCGAGGTGGCCAATTGACAGCCCCTGAGGGGCGTGGCATAGCGGAACACCGTGAGAAGAACGCCGAGGCCACCTTCCGCATCCTCCACGTCAGCACCGGCAATGTGTGCCGCTCGCCGATCACCGAGCGGCTGACCCGGCATGCGCTCGACCACCGCCTCGGAAGTGTCCGCACCCGCGGTCTGATCGTGGAGTCCGCCGGCACCTGGGGCCATGAGGGCGCGCCCATGGAGGCGCACGCCGCGACGGTCCTGACCGACTTCGGGGCCGACCCGGCGGGCTTCCTCGGCCGTGAGCTGCTGGACGAGCACGTCATCCGCGCCGACCTGGTGCTGACCGCCACCCGTGACCACCGGGCGCAGGTGATCTCGATGGGGCACTCGGCGGGGCTGCGCACCTTCACGCTCAAGGAGTTCACCCGGCTGGTGCGGGCCATAGACCCCGCGACGCTGCCCGACCCGGCGGAGGCGGGCGGCGTGGTGGAGCGCGCCCGCGCCCTGGTGCAGGCGGCGGCCGCGCTGCGCGGCTGGCTGCTGGCGCCCAACGAGGACGCGGACGAGGTGCACGATCCGTACGGGGCGCCGATCACCTTCTTCCGCTCCATCGGGGACGAGATCAACCAGGCCCTGGACCCGGTCGTCACGGCGCTGACGGGGGTTCCCGCCCCCGCGTAGGCCCCTCGGGGACCCGGGGGCGCGCCGTAAAGGGGCCTTCACGGGCCGTACGGCGCGCCGTACGGCGTCGCGAGGCCTACATTGGGGGTGACCGTAAGCGTCGACCCGCTGTCCCCTCCGAAGGCTGTGAGCACGCCATGGCCGTCACCCCCTGGGGCCCCGATTTCGCAAGCCTCGCCCGCCAGGACCCGGAGCTGGCGGGAATCATCCTGAGCGAGATCGACCGCGTCTCCGGCGGACTCCAGCTGATCGCGGCCGAGAACTACACCTCGCCGGCCGTGCTGGCGGCGCTCGCCTCACCGCTGGCCAACAAGTACGCCGAGGGATATCCCGGCGCCCGCCACCACGGCGGCTGCGAGATCGTGGACATCGCCGAGCGGGTGGCCCAGGACCGGGCGAAGGCGCTGTTCGGCGCCGAGCACGCCAATGTGCAGCCGCATTCGGGGTCCTCCGCGGTGCTGGCCGCCTACGCCGCGCTGCTGCGGCCCGGGGACACGGTGCTGGCGATGGCGCTGCCGCACGGCGGCCATCTCACCCATGGCTCGCCCGCCAATTTCTCCGGCCGCTGGTTCGACTTCATCGGCTACGGCGTCGATCCGGCGACCGGGCTGATCGACTACGAGCAGCTGCGCGGGCTCGCCCACGCCCACCGTCCGAAGGCCATCGTCTGCGGGTCGATCTCCTATCCCCGCCATCTGGACTACGCCGCCTTCCGTGCCGTCGCCGACGAGGTGGGCGCGTATCTCATCGCCGACGCCGCCCATCCGATCGGCCTGGTCGCGGGGAAGGCGGCGCCGTCCCCGGTGCCGTACGCGGACGTGGTGTGCGCAACGACACACAAGGTGCTGCGCGGGCCGCGCGGCGGAATGCTGCTGTGCGGTGCGGAGCTCGCCGAGCGGGTGGACCGGGCGGTGTTCCCGTTCACCCAGGGCGGGGCCCAGATGCACACCGTCGCGGCCAAGGCGGTGGCGTTCGGCGAGGCCGCGGCGCCCGCCTTCACCGCCTATGCGCGGCGGGTGGTGGCCAATGCCCGGGTGCTGGCGGACGCGCTGGTCGGGGAGGGTCTGGCGGTCACCACGGGCGGCACCGACACCCATATGATCACCGCCGATCCGGCCCCGCTCGGCCTGGACGGACGGGCCGCGAAGGGCCGCTGCGCGGCCGCCGGGATCGTGCTGGACACCTGCGCGCTGGCGTCCGCCACGGAGCCCAGGGGATGCGTCAAGGGGCTGCGGCTGGGCACCGCCGCGGTGACCACCCAGGGAATGGGAGCCCCGGAAATGGAGCGCATAGCCAATCTCATGGGAACCGTGTTGCGGGACGAGGGCGTGGTACGGGAAAAGGTGGCGGATCTGGCCGGGAGATTTCCGCCCTATCCGGACGACGGCCGAATCATGCAACCATCCGAAGGTGTAGGACGTCTGTAAGTACGTTCACCGCGAGGCGTCGGACACGCATAGGGTGTGGGGCTGTGATGGCCAGCGATACCTCTGGGGCAGCCTGTGCGTGAATACCTGCTGACTCTGTGCATCACGGCCGCGGTCACCTATCTGCTGACCGGGCCGGTGCGGAAATTCGCCATCGCGGCCGGTGCGATGCCCGAGATCCGCGCCCGTGATGTGCACCGTGAGCCCACGCCGCGGCTCGGCGGCATCGCCATGTTCGGCGGGCTGTGCGCGGGGCTGCTGGTCGCCGCCCACCTGACCAACCTCAAGGACGTCTTCGAGGTCTCCAACGAGCCACGGGCGCTGCTGTCCGGCGCCGGGCTGATCTGGCTGCTCGGGGTGCTGGACGACAAGTGGGGCGTGGACGCGCTGATCAAGCTGGGCGGCCAGATGATCGCCGCCGGTGTGATGGTGCTCCAGGGTCTGACCATCCTGTGGCTTCCGGTGCCCGGTGTGGGACCGGTCTCGCTGACGCCCTGGCAGGGCACGCTGCTCACCGTCGCGCTGGTCGTCATCACCATCAACGCGGTCAACTTCGTTGACGGGCTCGATGGTTTGGCGTCCGGGATGGTGTGCATCGCCGCCGCGGCGTTCTTCATGTACGCGTACCGCATCTGGTACGGCTACGGCCTGGAGGCGGCCGCGCCCGCCACCCTGTTCGCCGCCGTCCTCATGGGCATGTGCCTGGGCTTCCTGCCGCACAACGCCCACCCCGCGCGGATCTTCATGGGCGACTCGGGCTCGATGCTGATCGGGCTGGTGCTGGCGGCGGGCGCCATCTCCATCACCGGCCAGGTGGACCCGGACGCGATGAAGCTGTTCGAGGGGTCCGAGCAGGCCGCGGTGCACGCCACCGTCCCGGTCTACATCCCGCTGCTGCTGCCGCTGACCGTCATCGCGGTGCCCTTCGCCGACCTGGTGCTGGCGATCGTCCGGCGCACCTGGCGGGGCCAGTCGCCGTTCGCCGCCGACCGCGGCCATCTGCACCACCGGCTGCTGGAGATCGGCCACTCGCACAGCCGGGCCGTCCTGATCATGTACTTCTGGTCGGCGCTGATCGCCTTCGGCGCCGTGGCGTACTCGGTGAACTCGGCCGGTGTGTGGTTCGTGCTCGCGATCGTGGCGCTGAGCGGGGTCGGGCTGGTGCTGTTGCTGCTGCCGCGGTTCACCCCGCGCGTTCCGCGCTGGGCGGAGGCGTTCGTTCCGCCGCGCTACCGCCGCGCCAACCGGATCGCCAGGGCCGAGCGGGGTGCCGAGGCGGCCGCGGAGCCCGTGGCGGCCACGGCCGGTGCCGGGTCCGCCGCCTCGGAGCCCGAGCCGGCCAAGCCCGAGCCGGTGGGCTCCGGGATGAACGGCGGGGCGAGCAGCGGGGTGAAGGGTGTGAACGGCGCCACCGCGATCGGCGACCGGTCCCGCTTCACCCACCGCCGGCGCATCGGAACACCCCAGTAATCTCCCCAGTCATCGCCGCGATGTCCCCAGTCATCGCCCCGGCCGAAGGGTCCGGCGAGACCGATGAAGATCACAGGGCGGCGTCAGCACGGTACACACCTCATAACTCTCCCGTGTGACGTGCAGCACACTCGGTGGGTAAAGACCTCATCAAATAGTTTGTGATACCGTTCACTAAACCCGGTGCTAGACCCGAGGGGCCGTAGGGCGACGGCTCTTCCTCGTGAGGTCCTCTCTGCTCCCGGGGATACGCTCGTCCACGACGAATCGTTGCTTCCGACACTTGCCGGAGAAACCCTTCATGCAGTCCAACGACGCCAGAACGCTCCTGAGTTGCGCCGTGCCCACAGCCGTCGCCGGTGTGGTCGCCGTCGCCGTCGGTTCTGTGCTCGCAGGTGGCAAGGGAGCGATCGGCGCGGGCTTTGGCACATTCGTCGCCGTGGTGGTGATGGCTTCCGGGCTGATCGTGCTGGAGCGCACGGCGAAGCACCTGCCCCATCTGTTCCAGGCCATGGGCATGGTGCTCTTCATGGCCGAGTTCCTGCTGGTGGCGGTCGTGCTCGCGGTGTTCCAGGACACCACGATGTTCAACGTCAAGGCTTTCGCCCTCGCACTGCTCGCCGCGACCCTGGTGTGGGTCGGCGCACAGACCCGTGCGCACATGAAGGCCAAGATCCTCTATGTGGAGCCGGAAGCCGAGGACGAACGCAAGCCCGGGGGGGCGAAGAAGTCCGCTCCTGCCGGGTCCACGCCGTGAGAAGTAGGGCCGGGATAAGAGCATGTGCGCTCACCTGCTATCGTCCGGTGCCATCTGAGGCACAGCGGGCGCAGGTAGCTGAACCCCCGGAATCCACGGGACGGAATCGGCGGCCCATGCAGCTGATGCCCGACATACCACTCGGCCACGCGCCGATCAGCCGCCCCCACATTCGTAAGACCAGTCCAGTGCCGCTCCGTGGCCGCGTGCCGCGCCGACACAACGAGGTTGCCGTACCCATGCGCCACGCTGAAGGAGCTCGCGGTGAGTTCTGACCAGACGCTCGCCTTCGAGACGAACTGCCACATCTTCGACGGGTGCGGCTTCCCGGCACCCGGACTCCATTCGTTCAAGTTCGAGCCGCTGTTCTCAGTCGGCGGATTCGACTTCAACAAGCCGATGCTGCTCGCGTTGCTGGGCACCGTCGTCATTGTCTGGTTCTTCTGGGCCGCATTCGGCCGGGCCAAGGTGGTCCCCGGCAAGCTGCAGATGGTGGGCGAGGCCGGTTACGACTTCGTCCGCCGCGGGCTGGTCTACGAGGCCCTCGGGAAGAAGGAGGGCGAGAAGTACGTCCCTCTCATGGTCTCGCTGTTCTTCTTTGTGTGGATCATGAACCTGTGGTCGATCATCCCGGTCGCCCAGTTCCCGGTGACGTCGATCATCGCCTTCCCGGCCGGTCTCGCCGCCATCGTCTACGTCCTCTGGATGTACCTGACCTTCAAGAAGCACGGCTTCGTCGGCGGCTGGAAGAACATCACCGGCTACGACAAGGAGCTCGGCGCGATCCTGCCGATGATCGTCGTGATCGAGTTCTTCTCGAACGTGATCATCCGGCCCTTCACCCACGCGGTCCGGCTCTTCGCCAACATGTTCGCCGGCCACCTGCTGCTGCTGATGTTCACCATCGGCTCCTGGTACCTGCTGAACGGCATCGGGATCGTCTACGCGGGCGCGTCCTTCGTGATGACGATTCTGCTGACCGCCTTCGAGCTCTTCATCCAGGCTGTCCAGGCGTACGTCTTCGTGCTCTTGGCCTGCAACTACGTTCAGGGCGCGCTCGCCGAGCACCACTGAGCACACCTGCCTCCCAGACCATCAGACGTCCGGTGGCCAACCCCCACCGGCCCATGAAACGCAAAGGAAGAACCGGCATGTCCGCTCTCCAGACCCTCGCCGCCGACGGCATCACCGGCAACCTCGGCTCGATCGGTTACGGTCTCGCCGCCATCGGCCCCGGCGTCGGCGTCGGCATCATCTTCGGTAACGGCACCCAGGCCCTCGCCCGTCAGCCCGAGGCGGCCGGCCTGATCCGCGCCAACCAGATCATGGGCTTCGCCTTCTGTGAGGCGCTCGCGCTGATCGGTATCGTCATGGGCTTCCTTTTCAAGTCCTGAACGGACCGCTTTAACCACGACAGACGGAAGGCACTGATGTGAACGCCCTGGTACAGGTGGCGGCTGAGGAGAGTGAGAACCCCCTCATCCCGCCGATCCCGGAGCTGGTCATCGGCCTGATCGCCTTTGCCATCGTCTTCATCTTCCTCGCCAAGAAGCTCCTCCCGAACATCAACCGGGTTCTGGAGGAGCGCCGCGAGGCGATCGAGGGCGGCATGGAGAAGGCCGAGGCCACTCAGGCCGAAGCCCAGCAGGTCCTCGAGGACTACCGAGCCCAGCTCGCCGACGCCCGTCACGAGGCCGCGCGACTGCGCCAGGAGGCACAGGAGCAGGGCGCCGCGCTCATCGCCGAGATGCGCGCGGAGGGCCAGCGGCAGCGTGAGGAGATCATCGCGGCCGGTCACTCGCAGATCGAGGCCGATCGCAAGCAGGCCGCTCAGACCCTGCGCCAGGACGTGGGCAGGCTCGCCACCGACCTGGCCGGCCGGATCGTCGGTGAGTCGCTCGAGGACGTGGCCCGGCAGAGCCGCACCATCGACCGGTTCCTCGACGAGCTCGAGGCGAAGGCGACCGATGGCTCGAAGGCCGAGGCCGGCCGATGAACGGAGCGAGCCGGGAGGCACTGGCAGCCGCGCGCGAGCGCTTCGACGCCCTGACGGACAACACCGCCGTCGACGCGACGAAGCTCGCCGATGAGCTGGCCGCCGTCACCGCGCTGCTCGACCGCGAGGTCTCGCTGCGCCGGGTCCTCACCGACCCGGCGCAGCCAGGGGAGGCCAAGGCCGAGCTGGCCGCGCGGGTGCTGGGCGGGCAGGTCGGCGGCGAGACCATCGACCTGGTCTCCGGCCTGGTCCGGGCCCGCTGGTCGCGCTCGCGCGACCTGGTGGACTCGCTCGAGGAGCTGGCCAGCGCCGCCGACCTGGTCGCGGCCGAGCGGGCCGGCACCCTCGACGACGTGGAGGACGAGCTGTTCCGGTTCGGCCGGATCGTCTCCTCCTCGTCCGAGCTGCGCGGCGCGCTCACCGACCGGCGCGCGAGCGTCTCCGCCAAGTCCGGGCTGGTCGGCGAGCTGCTCGGCGGCCGGGCCGACCAGCGGACCGAGCGGCTGGTGATCCGTCTGGTGACCCATCCGCGGGGTCGTAGCCTGGAGGCGGGTCTCGACGAGCTGTCCAAGCTGGCGGCGGCGCGCCGGGACCGTACGGTCGCGATCGTCACCTCCGCGGTGCCGCTCAGCGACCGGCAGAAGCAGCGGCTCGGTGAAGCACTGGGGAAGCTGTACGGACGGAAGATGCACCTGAACCTCGACGTGGACCCCGAGGTCCTGGGCGGGATCTCGGTGCGCATCGGCGACGAGGTCATCAACGGGACCATCGCGGACCGCCTCGAAGGGGCGACCCGGCGGATGGCCGGCTGACTCGAGCCACCAACTCAACAAGCATGTAAGCGGCCCGAGTTGGGCCGTAGTCAAACACTTCGGGCCCAACAAGGAGAGCAGGGAACCCAGATGGCGGAGCTCACGATCCGGCCGGAGGAGATCCGGGACGCGCTGGAGAACTTTGTCCAGGCGTACAAGCCGGACGCGGCCTCGCGCGAGGAGGTCGGGACGGTCAGCGTTGCCGGCGACGGCATCGCGAAGGTCGAGGGTCTTCCCTCGACCATGGCGAATGAACTGCTGAAGTTCGAAGACGGCACCCTCGGCCTCGCCCTCAACCTCGAGGAGCGCGAGATCGGTGCGGTCGTCCTCGGTGAGTTCAGTGGCATCGAGGAGGGTCAGCAGGTGCACCGCACCGGCGAGATCCTCTCGGTCGCCGTCGGCGAGGGCTACCTCGGCCGCGTGGTCGACCCGCTGGGTGCCCCGATCGACGGCCTCGGCGAGATCGAGACCGACGGCCGCCGCGCCCTCGAGCTGCAGGCCCCCACGGTCATGCAGCGCAAGTCGGTGCACGAGCCGATGGAGACCGGCTACAAGGCCGTCGACGCGATGACCCCGATCGGCCGCGGCCAGCGTCAGCTGGTCATCGGTGACCGGCAGACCGGCAAGACCGCGCTGTGCGTCGACACGATCATCAACCAGCGTGACAACTGGCGCTCCGGCGACCCGAAGAAGCAGGTCCGCTGCATCTACGTCGCCATCGGCCAGAAGGGCTCCACCATCGCGTCCGTGCGCGGCGCGCTGGAGGAGGCCGGCGCCCTGGAGTACACGACGATCGTCGCCGCCCCGGCGTCCGACCCCGCGGGCTTCAAGTACCTGGCCCCCTACACCGGCTCGGCCATCGGCCAGCACTGGATGTACCAGGGCAAGCACGTCCTGATCGTCTTCGATGACCTGTCCAAGCAGGCCGACGCCTACCGCGCGGTGTCCCTGCTGCTGCGCCGCCCGCCGGGCCGTGAGGCCTACCCGGGTGACGTCTTCTACCTGCACTCCCGGCTGCTGGAGCGCTGCGCCAAGCTCTCCGACGACATGGGCTCCGGTTCGATGACCGGTCTGCCGATCGTCGAGACCAAGGCCAACGACGTGTCGGCGTTCATTCCGACCAACGTCATCTCCATCACCGACGGCCAGTGCTTCCTGGAGTCGGACCTGTTCAACGCCAACCAGCGGCCGGCCCTCAACGTCGGTATCTCGGTCTCCCGAGTCGGTGGTTCCGCGCAGCACAGGGCGATGCGCCAGGTCTCCGGCCGGCTCCGGGTGGACCTCGCCCAGTACCGTGAGCTGGAGGCGTTCGCCGCCTTCGGTTCCGACCTGGACGCGGCCTCGAAGGCGTCGCTGGAGCGCGGTGCGCGCATGGTCGAGCTGCTGAAGCAGGGCCAGTACGCCCCGTACTCCACCGAGGACGAGATCGTCTCCATCTGGTCCGGCACCAACGGCAAGATGGACGACGTGCCGGTCGAGGACGTCCGCCGCTTCGAGCGTGAGCTGCTGGACTACCTGCACCGTGAGCACAAGGGGCTGCTGACCGGCATCGTCGAGGGCGGCAAGATGTCCGACGACACGATCGCGGCGCTGGGCGAGGCCGTCGACAGCTTCAAGAAGCAGTTCGAGACCTCGGACGGCAAGCTGCTGGGCGAGGGCTGAGTATGGGTGCCCAGGCCAAGGTCTACAAGAGGCGGATCAAGTCCGTCTCCGCGACCAAGAAGATCACCAAGGCGATGGAGATGATCGCCGCCTCGCGCGTCGTCAAGGCGCAGCGTCGCGTGGCCGCGTCGACTCCGTACGCCACCGAGCTCACCCGAGCGGTGGGCGCGGTCGCCAAGGGCTCCACCACCCAGCACGCGCTGACCACGGAGAGTGAGAACCCGACCCGCGCCGCGGTGCTGCTCATCACGAGCGACCGGGGTCTGGCGGGCGGCTACTCCTCCAACGTGATCAAGGCGGCCGAGGAGCTCACCGAGCGGCTCACCCGTGAGGGCAAGGAGGTCGACGCGTACATCGTCGGCCGCAAGGGCGTAGCGTACTACTCCTTCCGTGAGCGCAAGGTCACGGAGTCGTGGGGTGGCTTCACCGACAGCCCCACCTACGCGGACGCCAAGAAGATCGCGGGCCCGCTGATCGAGGCCGTCCTCAAGGCCACGGCCGAGGGCGGCGTGGACGAGCTGCACATCGTCTTCACCGAGTTCGTCTCGATGCTGACGCAGACCCCGGTCCAGGACCGGCTGCTGCCGCTCAGCCTCCAGGAGACGGCGGAGGAGCAGGAGAAGAAGGGCGAGATCCTCCCGCTCTTCGACTTCGAGCCGTCGGCCGAGGACGTCCTGGACGCCCTGCTGCCCCGGTATGTCGAGGCCCGTATCTACAACGCCCTGCTCCAGGCCGCCGCCTCCAAGCACGCGGCCACCCGGCGGGCGATGAAGTCGGCGACCGACAATGCCGATGAACTCATCAAGTCGCTCACGCGGCTTGCCAACGCGGCCCGCCAGGCCGACATCACCCAGGAAATCAGCGAGATCGTCGGTGGCGCGAGCGCTCTGGCCGACGCCTCCGCGGGGAGTGACTGACACTATGACCACCACTGTTGAGCCAACCGCTGTGGCCGCCGGCCGCGTCGCGCGGGTCATCGGCCCGGTCGTCGACGTGGAGTTCCCCGTCGACGCGATGCCGGAGATCTACAACGCGCTGACCGTCGAGGTCGCCGACCCGGCCCAGGACGGGGCGAAGAAGACCCTGACCCTCGAGGTCGCGCAGCACCTCGGCGAGGGCCTGGTGCGCTCCATCTCCATGCAGCCCACCGACGGCCTGGTCCGCCAGGCCGCCGTGACCGACACCGGCGCCGGTATCACCGTGCCCGTCGGCGACGTCACCAAGGGCCGGGTGTTCAACACCCTCGGCCAGATCCTCAACGAGCCCGAGGCCGAGTCCGAGGTCACCGAGCGCTGGTCCATCCACCGCAAGGCCCCGGCGTTCGACCAGCTCGAGTCCAAGACCGAGATGTTCGAGACCGGTCTGAAGGTCGTCGACCTGCTGACCCCGTACGTCAAGGGCGGCAAGATCGGCCTGTTCGGCGGCGCGGGCGTCGGCAAGACCGTCCTCATCCAGGAAATGATCATGCGTGTGGCCAAGCTGCACGAGGGCGTTTCCGTGTTCGCCGGTGTCGGCGAGCGCACCCGTGAGGGCAACGACCTGATCGAGGAGATGGCCGAGTCCGGCGTGCTCCCGCAGACCGCGCTGGTCTTCGGCCAGATGGACGAGCCCCCGGGCACCCGGCTGCGGGTCGCCCTGGCCGGTCTGACCATGGCGGAGTACTTCCGCGATGTGCAGAAGCAGGACGTGCTGTTCTTCGTCGACAACATCTTCCGCTTCACCCAGGCCGGTTCCGAGGTCTCGACCCTGCTCGGCCGGATGCCCTCCGCGGTGGGCTACCAGCCGAACCTGGCCGACGAGATGGGCCTTCTCCAGGAGCGCATCACCTCGACCCGTGGCCACTCGATCACCTCGATGCAGGCGATCTACGTCCCCGCGGACGACCTGACCGACCCGGCCCCGGCGAACGTCTTCGCGCACCTCGACGCGACGACGACGCTCTCCCGGCCGATCTCGGAGAAGGGCATCTACCCGGCGGTGGACCCGCTGGACTCGACGTCCCGGATCCTGGACCCGCGCTACATCTCGCAGGACCACTACGACTGCGCCTCGCGCGTGAAGTCGATCCTGCAGAAGTACAAGGACCTCCAGGACATCATCAACATCCTGGGCATCGACGAGCTCGGCGAGGAGGACAAGCTCACCGTCTTCCGCGCCCGTCGTATCGAGCGCTTCCTGTCGCAGAACACCCACGCGGCGAAGCAGTTCACCGGTCTCGACGGATCGGACGTGCCGCTGGACGAGTCCATCGCCGCGTTCAACGCGATCGCCGATGGTGAGTTCGACCACTTCCCCGAGCAGGCGTTCTTCATGTGTGGTGGCCTGGACGACCTCAAGGCCAAGGCCAAGGAGCTGGGCGTCTCCTGAGCCCGGTAGCTCCGCGAGAGGGGTGGGCCCGGTCCCGCCCCTCTCCGTACGCCCGTTATTCTTTGACGAAAGCCCTGCCCGACCCGGCAGGGAGAGACCCGAGGAGCCACGTTGGCTGCTGAGCTGCATGTCGAGATGGTCGCGGCGGACCGTAGTGTCTGGTCCGGTGCGGCCACCTTGGTCATCGCGCGCACCACATCGGGTGACATCGGCGTCATGCCCGGCCACCAGCCGCTGCTCGGTGTGCTGGAGTCCGGCCCGGTGACCATCCGTTCGGTCGACGGCGGGACGGTCGTGGCCGCGGTGCACGGTGGGTTCATCTCGTTCTCGGACGACAAGCTCTCACTGCTGGCCGAGGTCGCGGAGCTGTCCGACGAAATCGATGTGAAGCGCGCGGAGCGGGCGCTGGAGCGTGCCAAGTCGGAGGCGGACGCCGCCGCCGAGCGGCGCGCCGACGTCCGGCTGCGCGCGGTGGCGGGAGCGCACTGAGCCTGTCACGTACGGTCGGAAAACCTCAGCCGCGGACCTCGCTGGAGCTCCCCTTCAGCGGTCCGCGGCTGAGGCGATGCAGGTGCGGTTTTTCCGGATGACGCGAGGAGGTCGGTGAAGATGGTCCTCGCTCTGCTTGTGGGCGGCGCGGTCGTCGCGCTGGTGGTGGTGGGACTCTTCGTCTTCGGTCTCCGGCGGCGGCTGATCCAGCGGTCCGGCGGAACCTTCGACTGCTCACTGCGCTGGGATCCACCGCCAAGCGAATCCGAGCCCAGCGGCAAGGGCTGGGTGTACGGCGTCGCCCGCTACAACGGTGACCGCGTCGAGTGGTTCCGGGTCTTCTCCTACGCGCCGCGGCCCCGGCGGATCCTGGAGCGCGCCTCGATCGAGGTGCTGGAGCGGCGCACCCCCAAGGGCGAGGAGGAGCTGGCGCTGCTCTCCGACGCGGTGGTGCTCGCCTGCCGGCACGGCGGCACCCGGCTGGAACTGGCCATGAGCGACGACGCGCTGACCGGCTTTCTGGCCTGGCTGGAGGCCGCGCCCCCCGGCCAGCGCGTCAACGTGGCCTGAGCAAGTCGGAGGAAGTCCGCTACGGTTTGGGCAGCGCCCCGAAGGGGCGCGGGGCTGTGCCCCGCGGAGCGCTTAGCGCACGCCCAGTTCCTGGGCCAGTACCGCGGCCTGGACCCGGCTGCGCAGCTCCAGCTTGTTCAGCAGTCGGCTGACATGTGTCTTCACCGTCGCCTCCGCCATCGTGAGCCGCTGCGCGATCTGCGCGTTCGACAGCCCCTGACCGAGACAGGCCAGCACCTCCCGCTCCCGCGGGGTGAGCGTGGCGAGCACCTCGGGGCTGGGCGTGGTGGGGGAGGGGGCGGCCTGTGGCCGGGCGAACTCCGCGATCAGACGGCGGGTGACCGCGGTGGCGATCATGCCCTCGCCGCGCCCCACCGTACGGACCGCCTCGATCAGATCGGCCGCCTCGCTGTCCTTGAGCAGGAACCCGGAGGCGCCCGCGCGCAGCGCCCCGAAGACGTACTCGTCCAGGTCGAAGGTGGTCAGCACCAGCACGTCCGCCAGCTGCTCGGCGACCACCTGGCGGGTGGCCGACACCCCGTCCAGCCGGGGCATCTGGACGTCCATGAGCACCACATCGGGGCGCAGCGCCCGTGCCATCTCCACCGCCTGGAGGCCGTCCACCGCCTCGCCGACCACCTCGACATCGGGGGCGGACCGCAGGATCAGCACCAGCCCGGAGCGGACCGCGCCCTGGTCCTCGGCGACCAGTACCCGGATCGGCTCGGACGCGGAACGGGACGGTGGGGCGAGCGGGGTCACGGCGGCTCCTGGTCGTCGGAGGGTCATGGCACAGGCTGAGTGCTCATGCTCTGAGCGCTCTCGTCGTCCAGCGGCAGCGTGGCCCGCACCTGCCACACCGTGCCCCCTGGCCCGGAGACCGGGCCGGCGTCGAGGGTGCCGCCGAGCAGGGACACCCGCTCGCGCATCCCGATCAGCCCGGTGCCGGAGCCGGGCGCCCGGGGGCCCTCGCGGTCCCCGTACGGGCTGATGACGCTGACCTCGAGCGGGCCGTCCGCGCGGTGCGCCAGCGTCACGTCCACCCGGCCGGGCGCGGCGTGCTTGAGGGCGTTGGTGAGCGACTCCTGGACGATGCGGTACGCGGCGAGCTCGACCGGGGCGGGCAGCGGGGCGGCGCCGTCGGGCCGCTCGTCGCACAGGACGATGTCCTGGCCGCCGGGGCGGGCGTTGGTGCGGGCCTGCTCCAGCAGGGTGTCGAGCGCGTCGAGGGTGGAGGTGGCGACCGGTTCCGAGGTGTCCCCGGGGTCCCGCAGCAGCCCGATCAGCCGGCGCATCTCGGTCAGGCCCCGCACGCTGTTCTCCCGGATGACGCCGAGCGCCTCGTCGGTCGCGACGGGGTCCTTGAGCGAGAGCGCCGCGCTGGAGTGGATGGCGATGGCCGAGAGGTGGTTGGCCACCATGTCGTGGAGTTCGCGCGCCATCCGGGAGCGCTCGGAGGCGACCGCCTCCCGCCGGTCCAACTCGGCCAGCAGGGCGACGCGTTCGGCCTCCAGACGGGCGGCCTGGGCCTCTTCGCGGTGGTTGCGGACCACCGACCCGGTCCACGCCGGGGTGACGGTGAGGACGGCGACGAACGCTCCGGCCAGCAGCGCCAGGGGGTCGTTGTAGATGGCCAGCGGCACCACGGTCGCCAGCCCCGAGAGCAGCCAGCAGATCCGGGGGATGCGCCGTGCGGCGACGGGCCCGGAGTGCATGACGGCCGCGTAGATCAGGTCGCTGTACATCAGCATGGTCGCGGCCAGCCCGCCGCTGAGGACGTCGACGGCGAGCGCGGCGGTCCCCACGCCCAGGCCGATGAGGGGCCTGGAGCGCCGCACCAGTTCGGCCGCCGAGACCACGAACAGCGCGACCAGCCCCAGCCACCGGGGCGTGCCGTAGTACGACGGATTGTTGTGCAGCCCCAGCACCCACATCATGACTCCGCCGAGCAGTCCGCCAAGACCGATCAGGACGTCATGCCGGTGTGGGCGTGGGAGGTGGGGACGGGACGGCATGGCACCCATCACACCATGTGGCGCGCCGCGCGAGCCTCCCTCTTGGGGCCGGGCCCGCCGCCCGGCCGCGTACATCGAAGGATGCAGTCGGGTTTCATCGCTGACGACGACGCGCGCGGCCTGATCGACGGGGGAGGGTTGGGACCAAGGGCAGAGCGAGAGAGGAAACACCGTGGTTGTCGCGTTGATCATCGCCTGTGAGGTCGGCTTCTGGGTGCTGTTGGCCGTCGGCCTTCTGCTGCGCTACGTGGCGAACATGCCGAAGGCGAGCACCGTCGTGCTGCTGTGCGAGCCGCTGCTGGAGCTGGTGCTGTTCGTGACGACCGTGATCGACCTGCGGAACGGTGCCGAACCGGACTGGAAGCACGGCCTCGCCGCGGTCTACATCGGCTACTCGGCCGCGCTCGGCCATTCGACGATCAAATGGGTCGACGCCCGGGTGGCCCACCGCTACTTCGGCGGGCCGCCGCCGGTCAAGCCCGCGAAGTACGGCGCGGGGAAGACCCTGCACGAGTGGAAGACCGCGGGCCGCTGGGTGCTCGCCGCGGTCATCGCCATCGCACTGCTCCAGGGCGCGATCTGGTACGTCGGTGACGACGGTGAGATCGGCTCGCTGCGCGACTGGCAGCAGAAGATGCTGTTCCTGATCGGTATCAACGTGGTCATCGCGCTCAGCTACACGCTCTTTCCCAAGCGGGAGCGCTCCGCGTCGTCTGCCCGCTAACCCCCCGCAACGGGCCAGCAAGCCAGGGCCCCCCCCCCCCCCCCCGCCCCCCCGCCCCCCCCCGCCCCGCCCCCCCACCCCCTCACCACCCCCCCCCCCCCCCCCAGGGCCCCGCCCCGCCCCGTCGGCCCCGGCGCCGCGCTGCCACGCGCGACCGGGCCGGCGGGGCCTGTGGCTTTTTCAGCGGTTCTCGCCCGGGACCCACAGGACGTCGCCGACCTCCTTGTTGGCCGAGCGGGCCAGGATGAACAGCAGATCCGAGAGCCGGTTGAGATAGGTGGCGGTGAGCGCGTTCATCGAGTCCCCGTGCTCGGTGAGCGCCGCCCAGGTGGAGCGCTCGGCGCGACGCACCACCGTGCACGCCTGGTGCAGCAGCGCCGCGCCCGGGGCGCCGCCCGGGAGGATGAAGCTGCGCAGCTTCTCCAGCCCCTCCAGGAAGTGGTCGCAGTCCGCCTCCAGCTTGTCGACATAGCCCTGCTCCACGCGCAGCGGCGGATGGGCGGGGTCCTCCACCACCGGCGTGCACAGGTCCGCGCCCACGTCGAACAGGTCGTTCTGGACGCGGACCAGCACCTTGACGATCTCGGCGGGCAGTTGGCCCAGTGCGATGGCCACCCCGATCGCGGCGTTCGCCTCGTTGGCGTCGGCGTACGCGCCGATCCGCGAATCGGTCTTGGCGGTGCGGCTCATATCGCCGAGGGCGGTGGAGCCCGTGTCGCCGGTACGCGTATAGATGCGGGTGAGATTGACCATGGCTCCGAGCCTACGCGGCGGCCCTACGCACCGGCCCGCTGGAAGAGCCGCGCCCCGAGGGTGACGGCCACGGCCGCGAGCGCGGTGGCGACCAGCGCGGCCAGCGCGATCTTCCCGTCCCCGTACTCCCCGGCGAAGGCGGCCCGCACCCCGTCCACGAAATAGCGGAACGGCACGAAGTGCGAGGCGATGTCGAGCCAGCGGGGCCCGAGCGACATCGGCAGCAGAATCCCGGACAGCAGCATCGCGGGCATGGTGATGGAGTTGATGACCGGCGCGAACCCCTGCGGCGAGGACACCCGCATCGCCAGCGCGTAGGAAAGCGAGGCGAGCGAGATCGTCAGCACGCCGACGAAGACGAAGCCGATCGCCACGCCCAGCACCGGGGCGCGCAGCCCGAGCGCCACGGCGACGCACACCAGCGCCAGGGACTGCGTCAGCAGCAGTACGACGTCCTTGAGCACCCGGCCCATCAGCAGCGCCAGCCGGCTGACCGGGGTGACCCGCATCCGCTCGATGACGCCCGTACGGCGCTCGAGGATCAGCCCGATCCCGGTGAACGAGGCGCTGAACAGGCCGAGTTGGACGAGGATGCCGGGGACGATGGTCTGCCAGGAGCCGGCCCGGCCGCCGAGCGGCAGATCGGTGAGCAGCGGGCCGAAGAAGACGAGGAAGAGCAGCGGCTGGACCATCCCGAAGATCAGGGCGGGTTTGGAGCGCAGCGTCTGGCGGGCGTAGCGGCCGAATATCAGGGCCGTGTCGGAGACGAGATGAGGCATCGGGCCTTCTTCCGGGGCTCGGGGGCAGGTGTCCTGGTCAGACGGCGAGCGGGGCGGGGTTCCGGGGGGCGGTGCCGCGCCCGGTGATGGCGATGAAGGCGTCCTGGAGGGTGGCGTCCGGTGCGCCGCCGTGCTCGGCCTTGAGCCGCTCCGCCGTCCCCTCGGCGGCCACCAGGCCCTGGTCGACGATGACCAGCCGGTCGGACAGCGCCTCCGCCTCGTCCAGGTAGTGGGTGGTCAGGAAGACCGTCATGCCGTGCTCGGCGCGCAGCCGGCGGATCAGCTGCCAGAGGTCGGCGCGGCTGCCGGGGTCGAGCCCGGTGGTCGGCTCGTCCAGGAAGAGGACCTCGGGCCGGTGGACCAGGCCGAGGGCGATGTCCAGCCGCCGCCGCTGGCCGCCGGAGAGCGCGGCACAGGGGCGGTCCAGCAGCTCGGCCAGGCCCAGGTCCCGGGCCAGCTCTCCGGCGCGGGCGGTCGCCTCGGCCCTGCCCATCCGGTACAGCCGCGCCTGGGTGACCAGTTCCTCCCGTACGGAGACGGTCGGATCGACCCCGCCGGACTGGGCCACATAGCCGATCCGCCGGCGCACCCCGGCCGGATCGCGGGCGAGGTCGTGCCCGGCGACGGTGGCGCTGCCGCCGGTGGGCGGGAGCAGCGTGGTGAGCATGCGCAGCGTGGTGGTCTTGCCCGCTCCGTTGGGTCCGAGGAAGCCGAGGATCTCACCGCGCTCGACGGTCAGGTCGATACCGCGCACGGCTGCCACGGGGCCGCGCTTGGTCCGGAAGGTGTGGGTGAGGCCGTTCGTCGTGATGACTGCCATGGGTCCCAGAAAAACAGAGCAGCACCAATTTTGCAATCACCCCAAAAATCAAGGATCCCCAGCGAAGCTAGGATGAGGTCATGGCGGAAGGACTCAGGGAGCGGAAGAAACGGCAGACCAGACAGCACATCTCGGACGTCGCGACCGGGCTGTTCATGGCGCGCGGCTTCGAGGCGGTCACGATCGCGGAGATCGCCGAGGCGGCCGAGGTCTCCGTCAACACGGTCTACAACTACTTCCCGACCAAGGAGGACCTCTTCGTCGACCGTGAGGAGGAGGTCGTCGACCGCCCCTCCCGGCTCGTACGGGAGCGCGCGGCCGGACAGTCGGCGGCGCGGGCGCTGATGGACCAGCTGCGCCAGGACATCCGCGAACGGCACGCCTATGTCGGGCTGAGCGAGGGCTACGACCGGTTCCGGCAGGTCATCGTGGCGTCCCCGACGCTGATGGCCAGGCTCTTCGCCATCCAGGGCAAGGCGGTCCACCAGCTCGGGGTCACCCTGCGCGAGGAGGCCGCCGCCGACCCCGGGGACCCCAGACCCGAGTTCATCGCCCACCAGCTCGTCGGGTTGCAGAACGCGGTGCTGCGTTCGATCATCCACGGGCTCGCGGAGGGCGGCGGTGTGGACGCCGTCGCCGAGGACGCCCTCCGTAAGGTCGACGTCATGGAGTCGCTCCTGAGCGACACGGTCCTCAACTATGCGGCGAAGAACACACCGTGACGCGCGTTACGAGGGGCTGCCCGCGGGGGTGAACGGACGTTAAGGTCCGGCACATCGGACTGTCGACAGATCAGACGGACTGCCGGCGGAACGGACGGAAGCTACCGAACAGAGAGGTGTGTGTCGTGGCCAAGAAGCTCGCGGTCATCGGAGCCGGACTCATGGGGTCCGGTATCGCGCAGGTCTCGGCCCAGGCCGGCTGGGACGTGGTACTGCGCGATGTGACCGACGAGGCGCTGCGGCGCGGCACGGACACCATCCGGGCCTCGTACGACAAATTCGTCTCCAAGGGCAAGCTGGAGGCGGAGGCGGCCGAGCGGGCGCTGGGCCGGATCACCACCACGACCGACCTGGACGCCGCCGCCGACGCGGATGTCGTGGTGGAGGCGGTCTTCGAGAAGATCGAGGTCAAGCGGGAGATCTTCCGCACCCTCGATGAACTGGTCAAGGACGACACGATCCTGGCCTCGAACACCTCGGCCATCCCGATCACCAAGATCGCCGCGGCCACCCGGCGCCCGGAGCGGGTCGTCGGCACCCACTTCTTCTCGCCGGTGCCGATGATGCGGCTGTGCGAGCTGGTGCGCGGGCACAAGACGAGCGACGAAACCCTGGCCGCCGCACGGGAGTTCGCGGAGGGCGTCGGCAAGACCTGTATCGTCGTCAACCGCGATGTCGCGGGTTTCGTCACCACCCGGCTGATCTCCGCCCTCGTGGTGGAAGCGGCGAAGCTGTACGAGTCCGGGGTCGCCACGGCCGAGGACATCGACACCGCCTGCAAACTGGGCTTCGGCCATGCGATGGGACCCCTCGCGACGGCCGACCTGACCGGCGTGGACATCCTGCTGCACGCCACCGACAACATCTACACCGAGTCGCAGGACGAGAAGTTCGCACCGCCGGAGATCATGCGCCGGATGGTCGATGCGGGGGACATCGGCCGGAAGAGCGGCGAGGGCTTTTACCGCTACTGAGGGCCTTGGTGCGGCGCCAGGCTCGGAATTCACCCTCCTGGGTGAATTCGGTATCGGTTCGCTTACAGACGGCAACTTCCTCGTGTGAGAGACAGTCAGTTCTGTAGACAGAAATGGCGCATTGACGACACGACGCACCGTATTGGGGAGCGCATATGCACATCAGGGGCGACCACGCCGAGCTGGTCGTCGGGGGCCGACTGGACGTCCGGAGCGCGGCGGACGCCCGTACGGCCCTGCACACCGCCGTCGACAGGGGCGGCGGGGATCTCGTCCTCGACCTGACCGAACTGGACTCCTGGGACGCCACCGGGCTCGGGGTGATCATGGGTGCCCACCGCCGCGCGGGCCGGGTGGGCAGACGGCTGGTGCTGCGCGGGGTGCCGCCCCAGATGCAGCGTCTGCTGGTGGCCACCCGGCTGCACCGCATCCTCGCGATCGAAGGCGGACTGGAGGCCGAGTCCCTGCCGCGTGTCTGAGCGGCGGGGACCGCCTGCCCCGGGGGCGGTCGGTTACCCGGGGTGGCGTGGGCCCCCTCCGGCGCGGTGGATACTGTGAGCAGGTCCAGGCCGTCTGATACGGCCCGGGGTTCGGTGAGCACCGAACACATTCCCTACGGCGGCACCGGACCAGAAGCGAAGGCAGGCCGGGGAGCCTTGGAGCACGCCACGCATCTGGGGGGCAAGGACAGTGGACCCGAAGAACCGCGGATCGCAGGAGCACGGCCACGACGAGGCCGCGCCGGGTGCGGCTTCCGGCGCGCCGCGTGCGGCGGACAGCCCGGACGACGGCTCGTCGCCGCGCCCGCCCGCGCCGACGGGGGACGTACCGACGCCCCCGCTGGGCGCCCCGGTGCCCGGTGCGTCCGCCTCCCCGCCCTCCTCCGCCTCCTCCGCCTCCTCCGCCTCATCCGTCTCATCCGCTTCCTCCGCGCCCGCCTCCGCCTCCCCGGCCCGCACCGCGCGCATCGTCGCCGGTGACCACCTGCTGACGGTCAACCCCGTCGACGGCAGCGAGATAGCACCCTGCCCGCCCGGTGCGCGCCCCGCCCGGCCCGAGCGCCACGACCCCGACGAGCGGGCCGAACTGCGCCGCGCTGCCGCCGCGCCCCGCCCGTCCGGCACCGTCCTGCCCGAGCTGCCGACGCTGGAGCGCGACGAGGAGCGCGAACGGCTCGCCCGGCTGCTCGCCCGCGGCCGCTCGGTACGGGTCACCGGGCCCTCCGGCGCCGGGCGCAGCACCCTGCTGGAGGCCGTCGCCTCCGACTGCGAGCAGCTCGCGCCCGACGGTGTCGTCCGCCTCTCCGGCTACCACCGCACCCCCACCGACCTCCTCCACGACCTCTACGCCGCCGTCCTCAGCGCCCCGTTCCACCGGCCGGACCGCGCGGAGCTGCTGGCGGCGGTCCAGGAGATCGGCGCGGTCGTCGTCCTCGATGACATCGAGTTCGGCGGCGCCGCGCTGGACGAGTTCCTCGACGCGACCCCCGAATGCGCGTTCCTGATCTCCGCCACCCCCGATGTCCCGGCGCCGTCCCCCGACTCCCACCTGGAGGAGGTCTTCCTCTCCGGGCTCAGCCGTACGGCCGGACTCGAGCTGCTCGAGCGGGCCGCACGACGGCCCCTGGACGAGGACGAGGCGAGCTGGGCCGCGGACCTGTGGTTCGAGTCCGAGGGGCTGCCGCTGCGCTTCGTCCAGGCGGGCGCGCTGCTGCGGCAGCGGGACGCCCAGCGTGACGCTCAACGGGACGCTCAACGGGACGCCCAGCGCGACGCTCAACGGGACGCCCAGCGCGACGACGCCTCCGCGCCGGAGGCCGGGATCCCGCTGCCCTCGATCGCCGAGGCGGCGTCCCCCGCCGCGCTGCTCGCCGCCCGGCTGAGCGGGGCGGCCCAGGACACGCTGCGGTTCGCGGTCGCGCTCGGCGGCGAATGCCCGCACCAGGTGCATCTGCGCGCGCTGTCCGCGGACAGCCACGCCGACGCGGCCCTCGGCGAACTCCTCGGCTGCGGCCTCGTCACCCCGGCCGGATCGCACTACCGGCTGGCGGCGCACGTCACCGCCCAGCTCGCGGAGGCGGGCTACGCCGACGAGGACGCCGAGCGCGCGCACACCGTCGCCCAGCACTACGCCTGGTGGGCCGCACACCCCTCGGTGGCCCCCGAGCGCGTCGCCGCCGAGGCCGACGCGATCCTCGCGGCGATGACCGCGCTCATCGGCAGCCGCGAGGCGGGCCACGCCGACGCCGCCGTGCTCCTGGGCCGCGCCGCCGCGCCCGCCCTCGCCGCGGCGCTGCACTGGGGCGCCTGGGAGCGCGCGGTGCGGCACGGACAGGAGGCCGCGCGGCTGGCGGGGCAGGTCGCGGACGAGGCGTACTTCCACCACGAGCTGGGCGTCCTCGCGCTGTGCACGGGCCATCTGGACCGGGCCCGCGCCGAACTGGAGGCGTCCATCGGGCTGCGGGGCGTCCTCGCGGACAAGCGGGGCACGGTCGCGGGCCGCCGCGCGCTGGCGCTGGTCGCCGACCGCTCGCCCGGCTCGGCGATGGCCGGGGCGTTCGGGACGAGCGGTGGCAACCGTAAGGACGACACGGCGCCCCCGGCGGCGGACGGAGCGCCGGACGACACCGAGACCACGATCGTCACCCCGAAGGTGGCGACGACGACGCCGATGGCCGCCATAGGCAGCACAGCGGCGACGACGGCGGCAACGACGGCGGCGGCAGCGACGGCGGCGACAACGGCGGTGACCGCGGCGGTCCCGTCCGCCTCCCGGACCTCCGTGGCGGCCCCCGCCACCCCCACGGCCCGCACCGCCGCCTCCGCCCCCGCCGGGCCCTCGGGCGGCAAGCCGGGCGGCCTGCGGCGGCTGGCGATGCACGGCGGCCGGCGCAATGTGGTCGCGGCGGCCGCGGGTGTGCTCCTGGTGGCCGTGCTCGGCACCGTGGTGACCCTGGGCATCTCGGGGAACGACTCTGACAGCCCGGCCGACAAGGTCAAGCCGGACCGTACGGCCAGCCAGCGGGACGACGACAAGGGCCTGACCGCCGACGAGCCCACGAGCGGCACCAGCCAGGCCCCCCAGCCGGGCCTCAGCGGGGTGCCGAAGGCGTCCACGTCCCCGACCGCGCCGAGCGGCAGCGGCTCGCCCAGCGGCTCCACGGCGACCGGCGGCCCGTCGTCCACGAGCGGCTCGCCCTCGGACACCGAGCAGCCGCCCTCGCCGCCGTCCTCGCACCCCACGACCTCCGACCCGCGGCCGACGACCAAGCCGCCGACGAGCAGGCCGCCGACGCCGACCGGCGAGCCCACCAAGCCGACGCCCACGACGTCGTCCCCGACCACGACCCCCACCGGAGACACCTCCACCACCGCGAGCGCCCCCACGACCCACACGGCGTCGAGCACGGCCACGCCGGTCGCGTAGCGGGCGTAGCCCGGGAGGGTGTACGGGGGCGGGGCGCCCGTCGGGGGCGCCGGATCGCGCCAGGGGGCGCGCCGCGCCAGTGGCGTGATGTGGTCGGCGCGGGGGTGTCCGGACGCCTGCGGCGGGCTGTCCCCCACCCCGCCCCTCCCCGAAACCGGGGCTCCGCCCCAGACCCCGGCCCGGGGCTCCGCCCCAGACCCCGGCCCGGGGCTCCGCCCCAGACCCCGGCCCGGGGCTCCGCCCCAGACCCCGGATCGGGGTTCTGCCCAGACCGCGGACGGGGGATCCGCCCCAGGC
>NZ_JBHYVB010000004.1:70963-127666 GCF_042750115.1 Streptomyces sp. NPDC059455 | reverse complement strand
CCAGCGGAACGAACGCCCCACCCGCCTTCCACACCGCCAGCTCCGCCACCACCATGTCCACCGACCTCGGCAGACACAGCGCCACCCGCGACTCCGGACCGACGCCAACTTCGGTCAAACGCCGCGCCAAGCGATTCGCCCGCAGCTCCAACTCCCCGTACGACAGCGCCTCTTCACCGCATCGCACCGCCATCACATCCGGCGTTGCCGCCACCCGTGCCTCGATGCGCTCCACGATCGAACCGCCGGGCAGTGTGGTCTCCGTGGCATTCCACTCCGCCACCACCCGCGACCACTCCGCCTCCCCCAGCACATCGAGCCGACCGACCAACGTCTCCGGATCGGCCGCCATCTGCCCCAGCACGCGCACCAAGCGGTCAAGGAGCCCCTGAGCCGCCTCGGGGTCGAACAGGTCCGGGCGGTAGTCCAGCCTCAGCCGCAGCTCTGCCGTCGGGTGGACGCCCAGCGAGAGCGGGAAGTTGGTGGACTCGCGCATCGCCGTGCCGGTGATCCGCAGCCCAGCGGCCGCCGCCGTGGAGTCCTGCGCCCCGATGGGGTGGTTCTCGAACGCCATGATGGTGTCGAACGTCGCCCCGGGCCCGGTCCGCCGCTGGATCTCGGTGAGGCTCAGATGCTGGTGGTCCAGCAGCGCCGACTGCCGTTCCTGTAGCTCCGCGAGCAGCTCGGCGACCGTACGCGCCGGGTCCAAGCGCACGCGCACGGGCAGCGTGTTGATGAAGAGCCCCAGCATGCTCTCCATGCCCGGCAGGTCGGCGGGACGCCCCGCCACCGTCGCGCCGAACACCACATCGCGGCGGCCGGTGAGTCGACCGAGCACAACGGCCCAGGCGGCCTGGATCACGGTGTTCAGGGTCAGGCCGTTGTGGCGGGAGAGGTCCCGCAGTCGGCCGGCGAGTTCCGCCCCGGCGTCGGTGGCCGCCTTGCCGGAGGCGACCGGGGCGGTGGACTGTCCGCCCGGTGCCACCAGCGTCGGCTCGTCCGCGCCCGTCAGCTCCTGTCGCCATGCGTCCCGCGCGGCTTCCTTGTTCTGGCGGGCGAGCCAGGCGAGGTAGTCGCGGTACGGGGTGACGGGCGGAAGGCCACGGGTGCTGCCCCCGGCCTCGTAACACGTCCACAACTCCCGCATCAGCACCGGCAGCGACCAGCCGTCCAACAGGATGTGATGCAGCGTCACCATCATCCGGTACTCATCAGGCCCGACCTTGACCAGCAACACCTTCAACAACGGCGGCACCGCCAGGTCGAAACGCCGCTCCCGCTCCCCGATCCCCAACCGCTCCGACTCCGCACGGGCGACATCCGCGTCGAGCCCGGACAGGTCCTCCTCCCGCCACGGCAACTTCACGCCCCGGGCGATGACCTGCACCGGCTCTGCCACCCCGGCCAGCTGCCGAAAGCCCGCGCGCAGGCTCTCGTGCCGGTCGAGCAGCGCCTGCCACGCGTCGCGCAGCACCGCGGGGTCCAGCTTGCCCTCCAGATCCAGCACGAGTTGCTCGACATAGACGTCGATGCCCCGCTCGTCGTACACCGCGTGGAAGAGCAGGCCCTCCTGCAGCGGCGACAGCGGCCAGACGTCCTGGACTCGCATCTGAGTCATCGTGCTCCCCCCTTGTCCGCGAGTTCCGCTTCGAGCGCGTCGATCTGGCTCTGGTCGAGCGTGATGAGTGAGAAGTCCGACGGTGTGTGGCCGCCGCCGGAGCCGGTGGTGTGGGTGGCGAGGCCGGTGAGCATCGCCAGCCAGCCGTCGGCGAGTCGTCGCATGTCGTCTGTGTGGTGGAGGTGCTGGGGCCAGGCGAGTGTCAACGTGAGCAGCGGGCCGTCCGGCAGGTCGCGGACCAGGCCGACCGCCTCCAGGGCGTGGGCCAGCGGGACCTCGTCGCCCACTCCGCCGCCGAGACCGCCTTCGGGGGCGGCGGACCAGGCGGCAATCGTCTGCTCCGGTGTCCCGTCGGCGAAGCGGCCCAGGTAGGTGAAGCCGATCTGAGCGGTGGGCAGGGCGGCGAGCGCGGGCGCGGTCTCCGGATTGAGATGGCGGAGCAGGCCGTGGCCGAGGCCGTCACCCGGGACGGCACGGAGTTGTTCCTTGATGTGCTTGACGGCCCGTCCCGCCACGGACCCGCCACCGCGCAGCCCGGCGAAGTCCTGTGTCGCGGGGTCGAGTCGTACGGGGTACGTGCTGGTGAACCAGCCCACCGTACGGGCCAGATCGAGACCGCCGGACGTCCGGCCGTGGCCTTCCACGTCCACGAGGACCCCGTTCCGCGCATGCTGCCCGCGGTGCCGCCGCCACTCCGCGACGGCGGAGGCCAGGGCGGTGAGCAGCACATCGTCGATCCCGGCGTGGAAGGCGGCCGGGACCGCCGTCAGCAGGGTGGCGGTGAGCTCCGCCGAGGCCGTCACGGAGACCCGCCGCAGCGTGGCACCCACGTCGCGGTCCGGGTCCAGGGGGCGCCCGCCGAGTGGCGCGTCGGAGCCGCGCAGCAGTCGGGTCCAGACGGGGAGTTCGGCGAGCCGCGGCTGGCCGGTGGCTTCGGCCCGCAGGGCGCGGGCCCAGTGCCGGAAGGAGGTGGGCACCGGCTCCAGCACGACCGCACGGCCGGCGGCCAGCTCCGCGTATGCCTGGGCGAGGTCCGGGACGAGGACGCGGAGGGAGAGCGTGTCCACGGCGAAGTGGTGGACGACGAACAGGAGCCGTCCGGGAGTGCTCGGGCCGAGGTCGAACCAGACCACCTGCGCCATCACCCCGGCCCGCGGATCGAGCCGGTCCGCGGCGGCCCGCGACTGCTCGGCGATCAGGCGCTCGAGGTCACCCCCCGCCGCACTCGCGTCGACTCGGTGCACCCATGGAGCCACGGACACGGTCGGGGGGACGAGGAGGCGGGGTTCGGGCTCGGTGTCCAACCGGGCCCGCAGAATGTCGTGGTGATCGACCACCGCCTGAACGGCACCGGTCAGCGTCTCCAGCCGCGTCCCCGCCGGAACCATCACCACGGTCGACTGGAACACCCCACGTATGCGCTCTGCTCCGGCCCGGAGCAGCAGCTCATGCATCACCGGGGTCAACGGCACCTCGCCGGTGCCCGTGTCGCCACTCCCCTCCAGGCCATCGGCAGTGGCCACATCACGGGCCACCACGGCGAGTTCGGCCGGAGTCCGTCGCTCGAACACCTGCCGGGCACTCATCACCAGGCCCGCTTTACGCGCCCTCGACACCAGCAGCATCGACATGATCGAGTCACCGCCGAGCTCGAAGAACGACGCGTCGGTACTGACCTCATCGAGACCAAGCACCTCGGCAAAAAGCCGACAGAGGATCTCTTCGGCCGGCGTCTCGGCGGCCCGGCCCGACGTCATCTCGGCGGTGTCGGGAGCGGGGAGCGCGGCGCGGTCCAACTTGCCGTTGACGGTGAGCGGCAGCGCGTCCAGCGCCATGACGGTCGGGACCATGTACTCCGGCAACCGGTCCGCCGCGAACTCCCGTACGGCCGTCACGTCCAGCTCCCCGTTGCGGACCACGTACGCGACCAGCCGCTTGTCCCCCGGCCCGTCGTCACGGACCACCACCGCGACCTGTGCCACGCCCTCGCAGGCGGCCACCACCGCCTCGATCTCGCCGGGCTCGACACGGAAACCACGGACCTTGACCTGCTCATCAACGCGGCCCGCGAAGACCAGATCACCCTCAGCGGTCCACTTCGCCAGGTCCCCACTGCGATACATCCGGCCACCCGGAACAGCGAAGGGACAGGCGACGAACCGCTCCGCGGAGAGCCCCGACCGACCGATATAGCCCCGGGCCAGACCAGCACCGGCGATATAGACCTCGCCCGTGACGCCCACGGGAACCGGATTGAGGAAGGTGTCCAACACGAACACCTTGTTGTTGGGCAGAGGGCGGCCTATCGGCGGGGCCGTACCCAGCCCGGGATCGAGGGGCATGGCGGTGGCGGTGGTGATGACGGTGGCCTCGGTCGGCCCGTAGGTGTTCCACACCCGCGCACCGGCCGACCACCGACCAGCCAGCTCCGCACTCAACCGCTCCGCGCCCAGCACCCAATTGCTCACACCCGGCACAGCATCCGGATCCAGCACGCCCAACAGCGACGGCACCACACTGGCCACCCGCACGCCACACCGGCCGATCATCTCGGCCAGCGCCTGCGGATCCTTACGCTCCTCCGCACTCGCCACCGCGAGAGTGCCACCGGCGGCGAGGGTGACGGCGACGTCGAGGACGGCGGCGTCAAAGCTGAACGACGCGAACTGCAACGCCACCACACCCGCGTCCACACCCAACACCGGACGCATCACCTCGGTCAGATTCGCCACACCACCATGCGCCACAGCCACACCCTTCGGCCGCCCCGTCGAACCCGACGTATAGATCACATACGCCAACTGACCCGGCACAATGACCGTCCCCAACGGCTCAGCCGAGAAGCCGTCCGCCTCCTCCATACGCACAACACGGGCACCACCGACCGGCACCCCGGCCAAGCTCTCCGACGTACCCAGGACCACCTCGGCACCGCTGTCCGCGATCACAAAACCCAGCCGGTCCGCCGGGTACTCCGGATCCAACGGAACGAACGCACCACCCGCCTTCCACACCGCCAACTCCGCCACCACCACGTCCACCGACCTCGGCAGACACAGCGCCACCCGCGACTCCCGACCCACACCAGCGCCATTCAGCAACCGCGCCAACCGATTCGCCCGCCGATCCAACTCCCCATACGACACCGACTCATCGCCACACCGCACCGCCACCACATCCGGCGCCGCCACAACCCACCCCTCAAACCGCTCCACAATCGAGCCACCAGACAGCGCAGCCTTCGTGGCATTCCACTCATCCACCACCCGAGCCCGCTCCACCTCACCCAACACATCAATCTCACTGACCCGCACCCCCGGATCAACCGCCACCGCCTCCAACACCCGCACCAACCGCCCCACCAACCCCCGCGCCGTACCCTCATCAAACAAATCCACCGCAAACAACAACGCCCCACCCAACCCCGCCGGCGCCCCCACACCATCACGGTGTTCGGCCAGGTCCAGCGACAGGTCGAAGCGCGCCGGGACCTGGGCGGCCGCCGGTATCCGCCGGACCCGCAGCCCGGGCAGGCCCCATTGCGGCGCCGGTACGCTCTGTAGGGCCAGCAGGACCTGGAACAGCGGGTTGTGGGAGAGCGAGCGCGACGGGTTCAGGTCCTCGACCAGCCGCTCGAACGGCACGTCCTGATGCGCGTACGCGGCCAGATCGGTCTCCCGCACCTGGGCCAGCAGCTGCGTGAAGGACGGGTCCGCGCTGAGGTCGGCGCGGACGACCAGGGTGTTGACGAAGAACCCGGCCAGGTCGTCCAGCGCCGGGTCGCCACGGCCCGCGATCGGCACGCCTATCGGGATGTCGTCGCCCGCACCCACCCGGCTCAGCAGCGCGGAAAGGGCGGCGTGCACCACCATGAACATGGTGGCGCGACCACGGCGGGCCACGTCCAGCAGCCGGGCGTGGGTCTCCGCGCTGATCTGGATCGGCACTTCGCCACCGCGGAAGGAGGACACCGCGGGCCGGGGCCGGTCGGTCGGCAGCGCGAGCTCCTGGGGCGCCCCGGCCAACCCCTCACGCCAGTAGTCGAGTTGGCCGCTGATTACGCTGTCCGGGTCCTCGGGGTCGCCCAGTACCTCGCGCTGCCACAGCGCGTAGTCCGCGTACTGCACCGGCAGCGGCTCCCACCCCGGCGCGCCACCCGCCCGACGGGCCGCATACGCCGCCCCCAGGTCCCGCGCCAGCACGCCCATCGACCAGCCGTCCACGGCGATGTGATGCGCGACGATCAGCAGCACATACTCCGACGGCCCCGTCTTCAACAGCCGTGCCCGCCATGGCAGATCGACGGTCACATCAAAGCCACGGTCCGCGTACAGCCCGAGCTCGGCCGCGAGGAGTTCCCCGCTGGTCTCCACGACGACCAGCCGCGGTCGGCCCGCCTCGCCCTCCAGCACCTGCTGGCGCGGCTCGCCATCGGCTTCCGGAAAGACCGTGCGCAGGCTCTCGTGCCGGTCGGCGACATCACCGAGGGCGGCTTCCAGCGCGGTGATATCCAGCTCTCCGGTCAGCCGAAGGGCCAGCGGCAGGTTGTAGACGGCTCCGGCCCCCGGGTTGGTCTCCTCGAGCCGATTGAGGAACCACATGCGCCGCTGGGCGTACGAGAGCGGCAGTACCTCCGGCCTCGGCCGTGGTGTCAGTGCGGACCGGACAGCCGTACCTCCCGCCGCCGCGACGAGGCGGGCGACCCCGGCCACCGTGGGGGCGGCGAACAGCTCGCCGATGTTGAGCTCGGTGTCGAGGACGGCGGCGATCCGGGCGATGAGCTTCATGGCGAGGATCGAGTCGCCACCGATGCTGAAGAACGACACCTCGGCGCCGACCCGTTCGAGCCCGAGAACCTCGCAGTACAGGCCGCAGAGGATCTCCTCGGTCGGCGTGGCGGGGCCGCGCCCGGTGGCGTCGGTGAAGTCGGGGGCGGGGAGGGCGGCGCGGTCCAGCTTGCCGTTGACGGTGACGGGCAGGGCGTCCAGGGCGACGACGGCGGCGGGGACCATGTGGTCCGGCAGCCGCTCGGCCACGTACTCCCGCAGCCCCGCAGTATCCACATCCCCGTCAGGGACGACGTATGCCACGAGCCGTCGGTCCCCGGGGCGGTCCTCCCGTACGACGACGGCCACGTGGCCGACACTCCGATGCCCGGCGAGAACGGCCTCGATCTCTCCCGGCTCGACGCGGAAGCCACGCACCTTCACCTGATCGTCAGCCCGGCCACCGAACATCAGCTCACCATCGGTCGTCCATGTGGCGAGGTCACCGGTGCGGTACATCCGGCCACCCGTGAACGGGCAGGCCACGAACCGTTCCGCCGTCAGCCCCGGGCGGCCGAGATAGCCACGCGCGAGCCCCGGACCCGCGACATACAGCTCGCCCGCCACGCCTTCGGGCACGGGCCGCAGGAACTCGTCCAGTACAAACGCCCGCGTATTGGCGATCGGCCCACCGATCGGCACCGGCCCGGACGGCTCCAAAGGCCCACTCATCGTCGCGCATACGGTCACCTCGGTCGGCCCGTACGCATTGACCATCCGCCGCCCCGACGCCCACCGCTCCACCAACCCAGGCGGACACACCTCACCCGCCACCACCAACGTCCGCAAACTCCCCGGCAGCACCTCCACCGTCGCCAACACCGACGGCGGCACCGTCACATGCGTAACACCGAACTCCGCCACCACCTCGCCCAACGACCCCTGCGGCGGCAACCTGTCCACACCCGCCATCACCAACGCGGCACCCGAAAGCAACGCCATACACATCTCGGACACCGCGGCATCAAAACTCAACGACGCCAACTGCAACACCCGAGCATCGGCACCCACCGCAAACCGCTCGATCTGCGCCGCCGCCAGGTTGCCGATGCCGCGATGGGTCACCGCCACGCCCTTAGGCCGCCCCGTCGACCCCGACGTATAGATCACATACGCCACACCATCGACATCCACCGAAACCGCAGGCACGGACTCCGCCACCACCCCAGACGGATCCCACACCAGACACTCCACCCCGGCCGGAACCAAACCCCGCGTCCCCTCCGAACACACGACGAGCGCAGGTGCCGAATCCTCGACCATCCACCCGATCCGCTCCACCGGATACGCCGGATCCACCGGCACAAAACCCGCCCCCGCCTTCACCACCCCCAACAACACCGCCACCACATCCACCGACCGCTCCAACACCACCGCAACCAGATCACCCCGCCCCACACCCCGCGCACCCAACACACCCGCCACCCGATCCGACCACTCGGCCAACTCCCCGTACGACCACTCCTCACCACCCGCACCCACCACCGCCACCGCATCAGCGGAGACGGCCGCCCGCTCATCGAACAACTCCCCCAACGACCCCACCGGCACCACCCGATCAGTGGCGTTCCACCCCTCCACCACCCGCTCCCGCTCACCGCACCCCAGCACCTCGACCTCGCTCACCCGCCGCGCCGGGTCCGCCGCCATCTGCTCCAGCACCCGGACCAGCCGCCGTACCACGCCCCGGGCGGCGTCCTCGTCGAACGCGTCCGGGCGATAGTCCAGCCAGAACTTCAGCTCGTCCGCCGGGTCCACCCCCAGCGTCAGCGGGAAGGTGGTCGCCATCCGGGTCGTGCTGTCGGTGAGTCGCAGAGGGGCGGCCGGTCCGGTCTCGCCCGCGTGGAAGTTCTCGAAGGCCATCAAGGTGTCGAACGTGGCGCCCGGTCCGGCCAGGCGCTGGATCTCCTTGAGGCCGAGGTGCTGGTGGTCGAGCAGCGCCGACTGCTGGGTCTGCACGACGCTGAGCAGGTGGGCGATGGAGTCTGCCGGGCGCAGCCGGACCCGTACGGGGATCGTGTTGATGAAGAGCCCCAGCATGTCCGCCATCCCTGCCAGTTCCGGCGGACGTCCGGCCACGGCGGCGCCGAACACCACATCGCTCCGGCCGGTGAGCTTGCCGACGACCTGGGCCCAGGCCACCTGCAGCACGGTGTTCAGTGTGACGCCGTGGCCTCGGGCGAGCTCCCGCAGCGCACCGGCCAGTTGGTCGCCGGTCTCGGCGAGAACCTTGCGGGTCAGGACGGGTTCGGCGTTCGGGTCGAGCGCGGCGACCGTCGTCGGCTCGGACACGCCGTCCAGCGCCCGCTGCCAGGCGGCGCGCGCAGCCTCCCGGTCCTGGCGGGCGAGCCAGGCCAGATACTCGCCGTAGGGCGTGGTCGGCGCCAGTTCGCGGGTGTCGCCGCCGGCCGCGTAGGCGGCCCACAGCTCGCGGATGAGGATCCGCAGCGACCAGCCGTCGAGCACGATGTGGTGCAGGGTCACGACCATGCGGTGGCGGTCGGGGCCGGTCTTCACCAGCAGGATCCGCGCCAGCGGCGGGGCGGCGAGGTCGAAGCGGCGGGCCCGTTCCGCGCTCTCCAACCGGTCCGCCCGGTCCCGCGCCGCCTCGGCGCCGAGGTGCGACAGGTCCACCTCGTGCCAGGGCAGGGTGACATGGCGGGCGATCACCTGGACGGGTTCGTCCACGCCGACCAGGCGGCGGAAGCCGGTGCGCAGACTGCCGTGCCGTTCGACGAGGGCCTGCCAGGTGGCGTGCAACTTCCGTACGTCCAGCGGCCCTTCCAGCTCCAGGACCTTCTGCTCCACGTAGATGTCCCGTTCCCGCTCATCGAACATCGCGTGGAAGAGCAGGCCCTCTTGGAGCGGTGACAGCGGCAGTACGTCGACCAGGCCGCCCGCCACCTCGGCCTCCAGCTCCTCGATCTGGGCCTGGTCGAGTGCCATCAGCGCGAAGTCGGACGGCGTGTGGCCACCGCCGGAGTGTGCGGCGAGGCCGGACAGCATCTGCGCCCATGCGTCGAGCAGGCGCCGGGCGGCCGGTTCGGGGAGGAGGGGCTCCGGCCAGTCCAGGCTGAGGACCAGTTCGGCGCCCTCGACGCGGGCCGCCGCTTCGAGCGGATGCGTGGGCGGCCGGTCGTCGTCGCCCGGGGCGGTGAAGCCGAGCTGCGGGGTGGGCAGGTCGGCGAGCGTGGCGGCGGTGTCGGGGTTGAGGTGGCGCAGCAGGCCGTAGCCGAGTCCATCGCCGGGGACGGCCCGCAACCGTTCCTTGATCTGCTTCACGGCCCGGCCCGCGGCAGGCCCGCCGAGGCGGATCTCCGCGAGGTCGAGGGGGCCGGTGTCGAGCCGTACGGGGTGGCGGTGGGCGAACGAACCCACGGTGCGGGAGAGATCGGCGCCGCCGCCCAGGGCGCCACGTCCATGGTCCGGCACCGCCACGTCCACGAGGAAGCCACCGGTCCGGTCCTGGCCGTCGCGCCAGGCGGTGAGGGCCGCGGTCAGCCCGGTCAGCAGGACGGTCCCGGCGCCGGTGTGGAACGCGTCCGGCAGGGCAGTCAGCACCGCCGCCGTGGTGTCGGCCGGGATGCGCACGTAGGCGCAGCGCACCGGGGCGTTGGCGTCGCGGGCCGGGTCGGCGGGACGGGTGGTGAGCAACGGGGCGCCGGCGGCCAGGAGTTCGGTCCAGACGGGCAGCTCCGCACGCCGCTCCGGACTGTCGGCCTGCGTGGCCAGGGCCCGTGTCCAGTGGCGGAACGACGTCGGGACCGACGCGATCTCCCGCCCCACGACCGCGGCGGCCACGTCCTCCAGCAGGATCCACCAGGACATCGCATCGACCACCAGCCGGTCCGCGACGACGAGCAGCCGCCCCGGCGCGTCCGGCCCGCTGTCGCACCACACGGCCTGGGCCATCACCCCGGCCCGCCGGTCCAGTCGCCGTCCGGCCGCGGCCGACTCGGCGGCGAGCAGCCGCTGGAGCCGATCGGCGTCCATACCTGCCGTCGCCACCCGCCGCGTCCACGGCCGGACGGACACCGAACCCGCCGGGGGTACGGTCAGCCGACGCTCCGGCGTGGTCTCGAGCCGGGCCCGCAGCATGTCGTGGCGATCGACGACAGTCCGCAGCGCACGGGCGATGTCGCCCAGGCCGAGGCCGGCCGGGAGGTCCAGCACGGCCGACCGGAATCCCGCGGCCACCTCGGGTCTGCCGGGCCCCTGAAGTCCCTCCCGGTCCAATAGGTCGTGCATGGCCGGGGAGAGCGGCACATGCCCGGCGCCCCGCGCCCGGTCGCCCGTCGCGGCGCCCGCGTCCAGCGGCTCGGCGACGTCGGCGAGGCGGGCCGGGGTGGCGAGCTCGAACACCTGGTACGGGGCGATCACCAGCCCGGCGCGCCGGGCCACCGACACCAGCAGCATGGTCAGAATCGAGTCGCCGCCGAGCTCGAAGAAGGAGGCCTCCGCGCTGACCCGCTCCAGGCCGAGGATCTCGCCATAGAGCCGGCACAGCCGTTCCTCGGTGGGCGTCCGCGGACCACGGCCCTCGGCGGCGTCGGTGAAGTCGGGGGCGGGGAGGGCCGCGCGGTCCAGCTTGCCGTTCACCGTGACCGGGAGCGCGTCCAGCGCGACGACCGCGGTGGGCACCATGTACTCCGGCAGCCGCTCGGCCACGTACTCCCGCAGCCCGCCGGTGTCCACATCCCCGTCGGGGACGACGTAGGCGACCAGCCGCCGGTCCCCGGGACGGTCCTCCCGCACGACCACGGCGACGTGGCCGACACCCCGATGCCCGGCGAGAACGGCCTCGATCTCACCCGGCTCCACCCGGAAGCCACGCACCTTCACCTGCTCATCGGCACGCCCACCGAAGACCAGCTCGCCATCGGCCGTCCGCCGGGCGAGGTCGCCGGTGCGGTACATCCGCCCGTCCGTGAACGGGCAGGCCACGAACCGTTCCGCCGTCAGCCCCGGGCGGCCGAGGTAGCCACGTGCGAGCCCCGGGCCCGCGACGTACAGCTCGCCCAGCCCGCCCTCGGGGACCGGCCGCAGACGCTCATCCAGCACGAACACCCGCGTGTTGGCGATCGGCCCACCGATCGGCACCGGCCCGGACGGCTCCAGAGGCGCGCTCATCGTGGCGCAGACGGTGACCTCGGTCGGGCCGTACGCATTGATCATCCGCCGTCCAGGAGCCCACCGCTCCACCAGTCCCGGCGGGCACGCCTCACCCGCCACCACCAGCGTCCGCAGGCTCCCCGGCAGCTCGTCCACCGTCGTCAGCACCGACGGCGGCACGGTCGCATGCGTGACGCCGTACTCCGCCACCGTCTCGCTCAACGACCCCTGCGGCGGCAACCTGTCCGCGTCCGCCATCACCAACGCGGCGCCCGAGAGCAACGCCATGCAGATCTCGGACACCGCGGCGTCGAAGCTCAACGACGCCAGCTGCAGCACCCGCGCATCGGCGTCCACCGCGAACCGTTCGATCTGCGCGGCCGCCAGGTTGCCGATGCCGCGATGGGTCACGAGCACGCCCTTGGGACGGCCCGTCGAACCCGATGTGTAGATCACATACGCCACATCATCGGCATCCACGGACGCCGCGGGCGCCGATTCACCGTCCGCGGCCGGATCCCGGACCAGGCACTCCACCCCGGCCGGAACCAACGCCCGCGTCTCCTCCGAGCACACCGCCAGCACCGGCCCGGCGTCCTCGACCATCCATCCGATCCGCTCGGCCGGATACGCCGGATCCACCGGAACGAATCCCGCCCCGGCCTTCACCACCCCCAGCCACACCGCCACCAGCTCGGCGGACCGGTCCAGCACCACCGCCACGAGGTCACCGCGCCGGACCCCGTGCGCGGCCAGCGCCCCGGCCACCCGGTCCGCCCGCGCCCCCAGCTCCGCGTACGACCACTCCAGACCGTCCGGGCCGATCACCGCCACCGCGTCCGGCGACTCGGCCACCTGGGCGTCGAACAACTCGCCCAGCGGTCGCCAGGATTCGGTCGTGCCATGCATGGATGTCTCCCTCTACTGCCTACTGCGGTACGCGATGGCGGTGATCGGAGCTACGTGTGCTCAGCCGTGGCCGGAGCTACGTGTGCTCAGCCGTGGCCGGGCGGCGGGCCGCCGGGCATCGCCCGCATCCCCGGATGGGGCCCCGGCCCCGGGAACGGACCCGCCCCCGGGCCCGCCGGATACGGCCCATGGGGAGGACCGACCGGCGCATGGCCATGGGGCATGGGCGCTTGACCATGGGGCCCCGGCGCATGCCCATTGCCCCCCGGCCCGTGGCCATGAGACGGCACCGGCCCACGCCCATTGGGCGGTCCCTCATGGCCACCCGACCCCCCACGCCCCGCGAACTGCGTGCGGTACAGCTCCGCGTAAAGCCCACCCAGGGCAAGGAGTTCCTCATGGGTGCCGCTCTCCCGCACCCGGCCACCGTCGATCACGAGGATCTGGTCGGCGTCGCGGATCGTGGACAGCCGGTGGGCGATCACCAGCGAGGTGCGCCCCGCGAGCGCGGTCTCCAGCGCCCGTTGCAGCGCGGCCTCGGACTCGGAGTCGAGGTGTGCGGTGGCCTCGTCGAGGACGACGACCGGCGGCGCCTTGAGCAGCAGCCGGGCCATGGCGATGCGCTGCTTCTCGCCGCCGGAGAGCCGATAGCCGCGGTCGCCGACGACGGTGTCGAAACCGTCCGGCAGGGACTCGATCAGGCCCCAGACCTGGGCGGCCTTGCAGGCGTCGATCATCTCCTGCTCGGTGGCCTCCGGGCGGGCGTAGCGGAGGTTGTCGCCGATGGTGGCGTGGAGGAGGTAGGCGTCCTGGGTGACGACGCCGATGGTGTCGTAGAGGGACTCCAGTGTGAGGTCCCGGAGGTCGTGTCCGTCGATGCGGACGGTGCCCTCGCCGGGGTCGTACAGCCGGGGTACGAGATGGGTGATGGTGGTCTTGCCGGCGCCGGAGGGGCCGACGAGGGCGGTGAGCTTCCCGGCGGGCAGCCGGAAGCTCAGCTCGCGCAGGGTCCAGTCGTTCCTGGTGCGCTCCATCCGCGGCAGGGCGATCGATTCGAGGGAGGCGAGCGAGACGTCCGCGGCGGCCGGGTACGAGAACGAGACTCCGTCGAAGACGATTTCGGGCGCGCCGTCGCGGGGCAGGGCGATCGCGTCGGGCTTCTCGGAGATGAGCGGTTTGAGGTCGAGGATCTCGAAGAGCCGGTCGAAGCTGACGAGCGCGGTGACCACGTTGGCCTGGGCGCTGGAGAGCTGGTTGATCGGGCCGAAGAGCCGGGTGAGCAGCGTGGCCAGGGCCACCAGGGTGCCGATCTCGAAGGCGTCTTCGATGACGAGGCGGCCGCCGACGCCGTAGACCACGGCGGTGGCGAGCGCGCTGAGGAGGACCATCGACAGGAAGAGCAGCTTGCCGTTGACGGCGGTCAGGACGCCGAGGTCGCGGACTTTGCCGGCCAGCTTGGTGAACTGGCGCAGCTCCCGGCTGGGCCGGCCGTACAGCTTGGCCAGCAGCGCTCCGGTCACGTTGAACCGCTCGTTCATCAGCGCGCCCATTTCGGCGTTCTGCTCCATCTGGGAGCGCATGAGCCGCTGCAGCCGGCGCCCGACGACCTTGCCGGGGAGGATGAAGAAGGGCAGCACGACCAGGGAGATCAGGGTGATCACCCAGGACAGGTAGAACATCGTGATGAGGACGAACAGCAGGGTGAGCGCGGCCGAGACGACCGTGGACAGCAGTGAGGTCAGGGCCTGCTGGGCCCCGACCACATCCGCGTTGAGCCGGCTGACCAGGGCGCCGGTCTGGGCCCGGGTGAAGAACGCCAGCGGCTGGCGCTGCACATGGTCGAAGACCTTGGTGCGCAGCTCGTAGACGAGCCCTTCACTGACCCGGGCCGAGTACCACGCCTCGCCGAACCCCAGCAGCGCGCCGAGGACCGCCAGTCCGCCGACCGCCACGGCGATACCCACGACGACATCGGAATCATGTTCGGCGATGCCATTGTCGATGAGGTATTTGAAGAGGATGGGGACGGCCACCACAATGGCGGCGTTCGCCACCGTCATGAGCAGCAGCAGACAGATGCTGACGCGGTACGGCCGGGTATACGGAACTATCCGTTTCGCGGTCCCGGCTTTTATTTTCTGCTTGGTCACGGATGGGTCGGGGCCCACCGCGCGAATCATCATCGGCCCTGGGCCGCCTATGGACACGACGCTCTCCTCGGCTTGGGTCGTTCCGACCTATGTGAGCTGGTCGATGAGGCTCTTGGGGCGCATGTCGCGCCAGTTCTCCTCGATGTAGTCCAGGCAGTTCTTGCGGGCGTCCTCGCCGAATACGACGCGCCAGCCGGCCGGTACCTCGGCAAAGGCGGGCCACAGCGAATACTGGCCCTCGTCGTTCAGCAGGACCAGAAAGGAACCGTTTTCGTCGTCGAACGGATTGGTCATCTTCACTCCTTCCAACTTCCCCGGAGCGGGCCGGAATTCAAGGTAACGAGGGCCCATCGGGAGCGGCAAGGTCGACTATTGAAGTGGCGTCCAACCGCGTATTCTCTGCACTTGGACAACGGGTGAAACCCCGCGGAAACCGGAGCCGGGGCATTCTGGATCCCGTTGTCCAGGGGGCAGGGCCGAGCAGGGCCGGTTGGACAGACCGAGGAGGGGGAGCGGGTGCGCGTGCTCGTGGTGGAGGACGACCAGGAAATGGCGCAGGCGGTGGCCGTCGGCTTACGGCGGGCGCAGATGGCCGTCGATGTGGCGTTCGACGGGGAGAGCGGTCTTGAGCGGGCGCTGCTCAGTGACTACGACGTGATCGTGCTGGACCGGGATCTGCCCGGGATGCACGGCGATGAGATCTGCTCCGAGCTGATCGCGTCCGGCTGCCGCAGCAGGGTGTTGATGCTGACCGCGGCGGCCTCCGCGGAGGATCTGGTCGACGGGCTCAATCTGGGGGCCGATGACTATCTCTCGAAGCCGTTCGACTTCCCGGTGCTGATCGCCCGGATCGGCGCGCTGGCGCGGCGGGCGCATCCGGCCGTGCCGCCGGTGGTGCACCACGGCGACCTGGTGGTGGACACGGCGCGCCGCAAGGCCGCCCGGGCGGGCCGGCCGCTGGAGCTGGCGCCGAAGGAGTTCGGCGTGCTGGAGCTGCTGCTGTCGGCCAAGGGGCGGGCGGTGTCGGCGGAGGAGCTGCTGGAGCGGGTGTGGGACGAGGCGGCCGATCCGTTCACCAGCGCCGTGAAGATCACCATCAGCAGGCTGCGGGCCAAGCTGGGCGATCCGCCGGTGATCGAGACCGTCGCCAAGCGCGGCTACCGGATCTGAGGCCGCCGATGTCTCCGCTGTCCCGGCTCATGTCTCCGCTGTCCCGGCTCACCGCCCGGCTCGCGCATTCGCCACTGCCACGGCGTACGGTCCGGCTGAAGCTGACCCTGCTGTACGGGGCGCTGTTCCTGCTCTCGGGGGCGGCGCTGCTGACGATCACGTATCTGCTGGTGCTGGGCTCCAACGGCGGTTCGCTGTCCGGCGGGCAGCAGGCGCCGGACGGTGGTGGGCCGCGGGCGGGCGAGACCGGCGGCCACTCCCCGCCGGTGCCGCCGCCGCGGGGGCGTATCGGGGAGAGCACCCGCGATGTCCTCCCGGCCGCGGCGCGGGAGATCATGGAGCTGCAGCGGGACGCCGTGCTGCACGATCTGCTGGTGCAGTCCGCGATCGCGCTCGGGCTGATGTCGGTCATCTCGATCGCGCTGGGCTGGGTGGTCTCGGGGCGGATACTGCGCCCGCTGCGTACGGTCATCGGCGCCGCCCGGGAGATCTCGGCGACCAGCCTGCATCAGCGCCTCGCCCTCGAGGGCCCGCGCGATGAACTCAAGGAGCTGGGCGACACGTTCGACGGTCTGCTCGGCCGGCTGGAGACGTCGTTCGAGGCACAGCGGCGGTTCGTCGCCAACGCCTCGCATGAGCTGCGCACTCCCCTCGCCCGGCAGCGGACGCTGGGGCAGCTCGCCCTGTCGGACCCCGACGCGGACGTGGCATCGCTGCGCGCGGCACACGAACGGATCCTCGCCGCGGGCGCCCAGCAGGAGCGCATGATCGAGGCGCTGCTGACCCTGGCCCGTAGCCACGCGGGGATCGAGGTGCGGCGGCCGTTCGACCTGGACCGGCTGGCGCGGGAGGTCGTGGCGGCCCGCCGAACGGATGCGGAGCAGTGGCGGGTCACGCTGCGCTGTTCGCTCGCCGCCACGGTCGCGGCGGGCCACCGGCCGCTGGCCGAACGGCTCGTCATCAACCTGGTGGACAACGCGCTGCGGCACAACGAGCCGTACGGCTGGGTGGAGTTGGCCACGGTGGACGAGCCCGGCCGGGCCGTTCTGACCGTGGCCAACTCCGGTCCGGTGGTGCCGCCGAGCGCGCTGGACCAGATGTTCCAGCCGTTCCAGCGGCTCGGCGACCCTCGGACCAACAAGGACGGCCTGGGCCTGGGGCTGTCGATCGTGCAGGCCATCGCGGTGGCGCATGACGCCACGCTCGCCGTGGAGGCCCGCCCGGAGGGGGGCCTCGTCTTCACGATCGGCTTTCCGCACCCGCCAGTCCACCGGCAGGAACCGCCACCGAGCCACCGGCCGGGATCGCGACCGGACCACCGGCAGGAACCGCCACCGGACCACCGGCCGGGATCGCCAACGGCTCACCGGCAGGAACCGCCACCGGCCGACCGGCAGGAACCGCCACCGGCCGACCGGCAGGAACCGCCACCCGCCCACCGCCCGGGACCGCCACCCCAGCGGCGAGGGGAGCGGTGAAGAAGTCGACGAGCACGGCGTTCACCGCGGCCGGCTTCTCCAGATAGCCGTAGTGCCCGCAGCCGGGGATCTCGGTGTAGCGGGCGCCCGGGATGGCGTCGGCGACCTCCCGGGTGAGCTGCGGCCGTACGATCAGGTCGTGCTCGAAGCCCAGGACCAGGCACGGGCAGCGGATGGCCGCGTACGCGGGCAGCCGGTTGGGGATCAGTTGGAGCCCGAGCTGGCCGCGGACCGAGGCCAGGTCGACGGCGGAGATCTCGAAGATGTCCAGCCAGTCCCGCAGCCGTTGCTCATCGGCCAGGGTCTGCGGGGACAGGCTCTGCAGCGCGTTGACATAGGCGGCGTAGCGGGGCGGCAGCTTGACCCCGCTGTCGGCCAGGTCCATCTCCGCGATCGCCTGGGCGGTGGCGAAGGTGTCGGCCCGGCCGCTGGTCGCCATCAGCACGGCCGACCGGACGAGTTCGGGCCGGGCCAGGAGCAGTTCCTGGACGATGATGCCGCCCAGCGAGAAGCCCACGATCCGGCACGGCCCCGCGCCGAGGTGTTCGATGAGGCCCGCGATGTCCGCCGCCATGTCGTCGAGGGTGAAGCCTTCGGCGCAGGGGTCGCTCGGCGGGATCCCGCGGTTGTCCACGGTGATCACCTTGAAGCCGGCTGCCTTGAGCGCGGGCACCTGGTGGGTGCGCCACATCCGGCCGGGGGCCCCGGTGCCGGTCACCATGACGACCGGGTCCCCCGTTCCGTGCTCCTCGTAGTTCAGCTGGATCCCGTTGATCCGGACGACAGGCATCGTCAGGCCGGCCCCGGCTGCCAGAGCATGCCGTCGTCGGAGGTGATGAGCCCGCCGGGGAACATCGGCACATCGGGGCCGAGGTCCTCGCCGAGGAAGGCCCGGCTCTGCACCTGCGCGCCCTCCTGCATCGCCTGGCGCACCGCGGAGGAGCGGAACAGCGGCGTCATGTTCCCCTCGGCGTCGGCGGACATCTCGTCGATGGCGGAGACGAACTCGGCCGACTTGGACTTCATGCGCAGCGCGGCCGACTCGGCCCCGTCGAGGTCGAACTCGGAGGACGACACGCCCGCCACCAGCTCGACGAACGACTCCAGCTCGGTGTGCTGGTTGCGGGTGACCTTCTTCGCCGACCAGAAGTAGGAGTTCTCGTCGACGTGCATGTCGTAGAAGGACATCAGGAACTCGTAGAAGACGCCGTACTCCCGGCGGTAGCGGGCCTCGAACTCGGTGAACGCCTCCTCCTCGGAGACGATCCCGGCCAGGCTGCTGCTGATCGAGCGGGCCGCCAGCAGGGCGCTGTAGGTGGCCAGGTGGACACCGGAGGAGAAGACCGGGTCGACGAAGCAGGCGGCGTCGCCGATGAGCACGAGGCCGGGCCGCCAGAACTTGGTCTGGTGGTACGAGTAGTCCTTGCGCACCCGCAGCTGGCCGTACTGGCCCTCCGTCACCCGGGTGGCGTTCGACAGATACTCCTTGATCAGCGGGCATTCGTCGATGAGCGCCAGCAGGGCCCGCTCCGGATCGCCCTGGATCTTGTCGGCGTTCTCCCTCCGGACGACCGCGCCGACGCTGGTGAGGTCCGGGGTGAGCGGGATGTACCAGAACCAGCCGCTCTCGAACGCCGCGGACAGGATGTTGCCCGAGTTGGGGGCGGGCAGCCGCTTGCCACCCTCGAAGTAGCCGAACAGCGCGAGGCTGCGGAAGAACTGCGAGTACTCCCGGGTGCCGCCCACCCGCTTGTGCAGCCGGCTGCCGTTGCCCGACGCGTCCACGACGTACGTGGCGTGCACCTCGTGCTCGGTGCCGTCCTCGTCGGTGTACCGCACGCCGGTGACCCGCTCACCGTCCTCGATCACATCGGAGACCGACACCCGGAAGCGCACCTCCGCGCCCTTCTCCACCGCGTGTTCCAGCAGGATGTTGTCGAACTTCGAGCGCTCGACCTGGTACGCGTGCGAGGTGGCACCCGCGATCTTCGGGGACACCGAGAAGGAGAACGTCCACGGCTCGGCGTTGGCCCCCCAGCGGAACGTGCCGCCCTTCTTCGGGGTGAACCCGGCCGCGGCCAGCTTCTCCGCCACCCCGGTCATCCGGCAGACGCCGTGGATCGTGGACGGCAGCAGCGACTCGCCGATCTGATACCGCGGAAACGTCTCCTTCTCCAGAATCAGGACCCGGTGGCCCCGCATGGCGACGAGCGCGGCCAGCGTCGACCCACCGGGACCGCCCCCGACCACCACGACGTCGTACTGCTCACGACCCTCACTGCTCATTGCTTCCCCCTCCTGGCGTTCATTGCTCTTCTCGCGCTTCTCGCTCTTCTCGCCCTTCTCGGTGGCGCACCGGGGCGCGGCCGCGGTCATGCGCCCTGCCCCGCGAACCGGCCGACCTTGCCGATGACGTCCTCGCCGTACAGGCGCAGGGCCTGCTGCAGCGCGAACTCGGCCATATAGCGGCGGAACTCCTCCACCGGTTCCTCGGCCCCGCCCAGCATCCGCCGGTTGGGCACGACCGCCGGGCCGCCGAGCCGCTCCACGGCGCCGGCCACGGCCGTGTCCATCTCCTCCGGCTCGACCACCTCATCGATCAGCAGCCGGGCGTCGGGTTCGGTGGCCCGGATCCGGCGGCCCTGGAGGATGACCTGCCGGGAGATCCGGGGTCCGGTGTGCCGGCCGAGCCGGAAGTTCGCGGCCCCCGGCACGATGCCCTCCCGGGCCGCGGGCAGGCTGAGGTAGGCGTCCGACGCGGCGAGCACATGGTCGAAGACGAGCAGCAGCTGGGTGCCGCCGCCGATGGCGAACGTGTCGACGGCCGCGACCCACGGCTTTTCGACCGTCGGGGAGTGCCAGGGCGCGGTGTCGGTGCGCACTCCCCTGACCAGCTTGTGGATATAGCCCAGCTCGCGGCGGAGCAGAAAGCCGACCAGCGAAATGGCCCCGGCGTGCAGGCTCTTGAGGTTGATGCCCGCGCTGAACACCCGTCGGCCCCGGTAGCGGGGATGGCTCATCGGGCCGCCGCGCACCACCCCGACCCTCACCTCCGGGTCGAGCAGCGCGAGGTCGACGGCGGTCTCCATGTCGTCGACCTGCTGCTCGTCCTCGGCGTTCAGGCAGTCGTCCCGGCACATCGTCAGATACGCCGCGCCGTCGCGCCGCTCCATCCGTACGGACGTCGTCTCGAGAACGCCGGTCTTCGTGAACTCCGGCAGCAACCGCAGCGCCCGCGGCGTCGGCCGCAGCATCGCGTCGAGCAGATGCGGCCCGGACCGGGGCGAGCCCAGCACGGCGCGCAGGAAGATGCCCTGATCGATCTCGTACCCCTCCTTGTCCGCCTGCCGCCGCTGGTGAGGTGGTCGTACACGGCGTCGGCGTGGGTGTGCAGATAGCGCGTCCGCAGCGTCCGGGCGGTGTCCTTGGCCGCGGCGAGCTCGGCCCGCTCCTCAGGTCCCCGGGTGCCGGGTTCGGGCAGTTTCGCCACCAGTTCGTCGACGCGGTGGACCGCCTGCCGCAGCTCCGGCCAGAGCGGGACGGTCATGACGCCTCCACCACGGTCATGACGCCTCCACCACGGGCCGCCGCAACACCCGGTCACAGGCGGCCAGATGGGGGCCCAGGGCGTCCTCGAAGCTGGTCGTCGCGGCGTCGAAGAGCAGCTGCCTGCGGATCGCGACCTCCTTCCCGGCCAGCCCGCTGACCAGCCCGGCGGCGGCCGCGATCGCACCGGCCGGGTCGTCGGCCAGCTCGTCGGCCACGCCGAGCGCGAGCGCCTCGGGGGCCTCGATGGGCACGCCGAACAGCAGTGCCCGACGGACCCGCGCGGGTCCGGCCAGCTGGACGAGCCGGTAGCCGGCCATACCGGGCCAGGTCGCCGTGGTGTCGCCGTGGACGAGCAGCCGGGTGCCCGGGGTGACCACCCGGATGTCGCAGACGAGGAAGGCGTCCAGGGCCGCGCCGCCGCAGTCGCCCGAGGCCACCGCGACGGTGGCCCGGGGCAGCCGCTCCAGGCGGCGCAGTGTCCGCTCCCACTTGCTGACGCGCATCACATCGAGGTCGCCGGTCCAGCCCGCCGCCGGGGCCCCGCCGGCCTGTACGGCGACGACTCCGCGGCCGGGGCGGTCCTCGGCCTTCTCGCACACGGCCTGTACGGCGTTCACGGTCGCGGCGGTCGGCGGCTCGGCCCCGTCGATCGCCACGGTCAGCAGTTCTTCCATGACACCCTCCGCGCTCACCACTGGACCAGCGCCGTCTCGATCGTGGAGCCGGGCCCCATGGTCATCAGCACGCCGTACTCACCCGGTTTGGCGACTCCCTCGTCCAGGAGCCGTTCGTAGGAGAACAGGAACGAACCGCTGGACACGTTGCCGTAGTCGCGCAGCACACCGACGGTGTGCCGGACGTCGTACCGGGTGAGCCCCAGGTTGACGACGACGGCGTCGATGACCTTCTTGCCGCCCGAGTGCACCAGCCAGTGGGAGATGTCGCCGCGGCGCAGCCCGGTGTCCGCCAGCAGCCGGTCCACGACCAGTTCGGCGTGGGCGCCGACCACATACGGGATCTGCGGGTCCAGGTAGAAGCTGAAGCGGCCCTGCTCGCGGTCCCAGTCGTAGCGCATGGCGTCGGACGCGTCCGGGATGATGCAGCTGGCGAACTTGAGGATGCGCGGCCCCTCGGGGTCGGCCACGCCGTCCGGTCCTGAGCGGAGCGCGATCGCGCTCGCGCCGTCCCCGAAGAGGCTGTTCACGACGGCGGTGCGCATCGTGGAGTCGATCGCGTACGCGGCGGAGCAGGCTTCGGCGCAGAGCACCACGGCGAGTTCGCCGGGGTGGGCGGCGGCCCAGCCCGCGACCACGCCCAGGGCGTTCAGCCCGGCGTTGCAGCCCATGCCCACGATGTCGGAGCGGCTGCAGTGCCGGTCGATGCCGAGCTCCTTGATGAGCAGCGCGCTCAGCCCCGGGGTGAGCAGTCCGGTGGAGGTCACGCAGCACAGGTGGCGCAGCTCGGCCAGCTCGGCGCCGGCCCGCTTGAGGCAGGCGCGCAGCGCCTCGGCGCCCATCTCGATGGCCTTGGCCTTGTGCTTGTCGAGCAGGTCACCCTGCGGTTCGGGGACGCGGCCGCCCTTGCCGTCCGGCGGCGGGAGCGTCAGATGGCGGCGGTCGATGGCGCTGTTGAGGAAGACCGAACGGATCTTGGGGTCGGTGATCTCGAAGGCGTCGAGCACCTCCTGCTGGGTGTACGACGTGGATGTCACCGCCGTCCCCACGCCGAGGGCGCGGGGCCGTAACTCGACTGCCAGGGTCATCGGAAGGTCCACCCCCACATACGCGGCTTGCTCCGGGGCCGGCGACTGCGACTCAGTCCGGACACGTTGCCTCACCTTTCTCACTGGGATCCGCTGGTGCTGTGCGACGCGCTGGGGGACGCGTCATGCGGCGCGCTGTGCGACGCGCTGTGCGCCTCGATGAAGCGCGCGAGCCTCGCCGTGCCCTCGTCGATCTCGGCGGGCGTCAGATAGCTGATGGACAGCCGGATGCCGTGGTGGCCACCGGTGCCGGGGTAGAAGTGCGCCATCGGCGTCCAGATCACCCCGAAGTCCTGTGCGGATGTGGTCAGTACGGTGTTGTCCACCCGGAACGGGACCCGCATGGTGAGGAAGAAGCCACCACTGGGCTCGTTCCAGCGCACCCCGAGGGCTTCCCGGTGGGCGGCGGGCAGCCGGGCGTCCAGCCGCCGCAGCACCTCCCGCATCGCCTCGCCGTAGTACGCGGCCGCCTCGGCGTTCAGCTCCGACAGGCGGCCCCGGGCGCCGAGCAGCGCGCCCGCCACGGCGGCCTGGCTCAGCGACGAGGTGTTGACCGTCACCATGCTCTTGATCTTGGCGAGTTCGTCCGCCAGCAGCCGCTCACCGCCCGCGGCGTCCCGGACCCGCTGGTCGGCCACGACGAACCCGACCCGGGCGCCGGGGAAGACGGTCTTGGAGTACGAGCCCAGGTGCACCACGCGGCGGGCCCGGTCCCGGGACTTCAGCGTCGGCAGCGGTGTGCCGGGGCTCACCTGCCGGTACGGGCTGTCCTCCAGCACCAGGAAGTCATGGCGCTCGGCGAGCTCCAGCAGCTCCTCCCGGGCCTTCGGGCCCATGGTGTTCCCGGACGGGTTGGAGTGGTCGGGCACCACGTAGAACGCGCGGGGGCGGCGGCCGCGCGCCCGCTCCGCCAGCACCGCGGCCTCCAGATCGGCGGCGTGGAACCCGTCCTCGCGCTCCTCCACCGGGCACACGGCCACATCCAGCAACCGGGCCGCGCCGGTGATCCCCACATAGCAGGGGCTGGAGACCAGCAGGACGTCGTCGGGGCCCGCGAAGAGCGCGCGCAGCACCAGCAGCATCGCCTCCTGGGCGCCGACGGTCACCACGATGGACTCGGCCGGCACATCGGTGTCCTCGTCCACGCGCAGCGAGTCCGCGATGATCTGGCGGATCTGACCGGCGGTCGGCCCGTACTGGTACAGCGCGGTGCGGATGTCCGCCGGTGAACTCCCCTGCTCCGCCAAGTGGTCCAGATAGCGGCGGATGTGGGTGAAGACCTGCTCGGTGTCGAAGAAGCCGTCATACGGCCGGCCCGGGGCGAAGGAAATCGCGTCCGGATAGCGATGGGTCACCTCATTGAGGAAGTTCATCGTGTCCAGCACCGGCTCGGAAACGCTGCCGTGCAGCTCTGCCATTTCCAGATGGTCCCGTGGACGGGTCTGCGCGGCGACGGTGGTTCCTGCCATGAATTCCCCCGGGCGGCAAATGAATGAGGGCGACTCGCATGAGAGCGGCTTGAATGAATGCGACTCCAAGGAGCGCGGCTGAATGAGGGCGGCTGAATGAGGGCGGCTCGGATACTTCAGCATCACACGCCCGTCGGCCTTTCGACAACGCCGTCCAATTGCTCGAACTGCGCGCTTGGACGGGCTTGTCGGCGGCCCTGTGGAGCGCTATCCCGCGGGCACCGACTCAGCCGGTGCCCGGTCCCATCCGTCGGCGCCCAGCTTGGCCCCGATCCGCTCGGCGTCGGCCGTGGGAACGGGCACGCGCACCCGCAGCCCGCTCTCCTCCGCGGCCTCCACGGCGACGTCGTCCACGGCGACACCGAGCGCCGCGACGGCGCCCAGCAGCCGGGCCAGCTCCCCCGGGCGGTCCGGGACCAGGATCCGCAGGCCCGCCTCGGCCACGGGCGGACCGGCGCCCGGGCGCGGCAGCCCCGCGAGCCCGGCGACGCCCCGGGCCAGCAGGTCCTCCAGGGTCCGTACGCCCTGGTCATGGCCTCCGTAGTCGTCCTCGGCGGACACGTCTTCCTCGGCGAGCACGTCGAGCGCCGCCGCCACCCGGGACAGATCGGCCCGCAGCTCCCTCACCACCCCGGCCATGGCGGCCGCGTTGGACCGCAGGATGTCGGTCCACAGCCGGGGGTCCCCGGCGGCGATCCGGGTCACATCGCGCAGCCCCTGACCGGCCAGCAGCGGCACCCCGGCCGGGCCGTCGCGGAGCCGAGCGGCCATCACGCTGGCCAGCAGATGCGGAACGTGCGAGGTCAGCGCCACCACCTCGTCATGTTCCCGGCCGCGCATGACGACCGGGGCGGCGCCGCACAACTCCGCGAGCTCCAGACCCCGGTCGAGGGCGGCGCGCGAGGTCAGCGGGTGCGGCGTCAGCGCCCAGGGCCGCCCCCGGAACAGCTCGGCCCGCGCCGCCAGCGGCCCCGACCGCTCCCGGCCGGCCAGCGGATGGCCGCCGACGTAGCGGGAGGGTTCGGGGGCGCGGGCGAGCACGGCCCGCTCCGGGCCTGCCTTCACGCTCGCCACATCGGTGTAGGCGCGGGCCAGACCGCGTACCTGGGCCGCGATGAGTACCTCGGCGATCCGGCTCGGCGGCACCGCGAGCACCGCCAGGTCGACCGGCTCCGGCGGGTCCTCCGCCCGGCCCGCGCCGAGTGCGGCGGCGGTCCTGGCGGCGGCCCGGTTCCGGTCGGAGAGATACACCGACACGCCCTGCCCGGTGGCGGCGAGCGCGACCGACGTACCGATGAGGCCGGTGCCGATGACAGCCATCGTGTTCATCACAAGACATCACCCGTCCAAGAGGACCGCGACCCGGAAACACAAAACACGGCACAGCGTATGGAGAAGGCCCGGCGTCCACGAGTTCCGCTAACCGCCTTAATGGCATCGATGGCTGGACGCGCTTATGGCCGCCTAAAGTTCTGCGGGCTCAGTTTTCTTCCGCATCTGGGGGGCCATCATGACGAATTCATCAAAAGCCGCGGAGCCGCTCGCGGATCTCACCATCGACTACGTCGAGTTGTATGTGGAGAACCTGGATTCGAGCGCGTTCCAGTGGGTCGACCGGTATGCGTTCGCCATCGTCGGCAGCGGCGGTTCCGCGGACCACCGCAGCCTGGCACTGCGGCACGGGGAGATCACGCTGGTGCTCACCCAGGCGACCTCCGACCGCCACCCCGCCTCGGCGTATGTGCTCAGCCACGGCGACGGCGTGGCTGACATCGCGCTGCGCACCGCCGATGTACGGGCGGCCTTCGAGGTGGCGGTGGCGAACGGTGCCGGTGTCCACCGGCAACCGGTCCGGCACACCGGTGACGGCCCGTCCGTCACCGCCGCGGTGCGCGGCTTCGGAGACGTGGTCCACACCCTGGTCCAGCGCCCGCCGGACGCGGGCCCCGGGCTGCCCGCGGGTTTCGTGCCGGCGGACGGCCAGGAGCGGCCCGACGGACCGGGCGCCGAGGCGGGCCCGGCCGAGGTGGGTCTGCTCGACATCGACCACATCGCGGTCTGTCTCGGCACCGGCGACCTCGGCCCGGCCGTCGCGTACTACCAGCAGGCGCTGGGCTTCCGGGACGTCTTCGCGGAGCACATCGTCGTCGGCGCCCAGGCGATGCACTCGAAGGTCGTGCAGAGCCCGTCCGGCGCCGTCACCCTCACCCTCATCGAGCCCGACGACACGGCCCTGCCGGGGCAGATCGACGAGTTCCTGAAGAGCCACCAGGGCTCGGGCGTGCAGCACCTGGCCTTCTCCTCGCACGACGCCGTCGGCTCCGTGCGCGCCCTGTCCAACCGCGGCGTCACCTTCCTCACCACACCCGACGCCTACTACGACCTGCTCGGTGAGCGGATCGACCTCAGCCCGCGGCGCCTCGCCGATCTGCGCGCCACCGGGGTGCTCGCGGACGAGGACCACGACGGGCAGCTGTTCCAGATCTTCACGGCCTCCACCCACCCGCGGCACACCCTCTTCTACGAGGTCATCGAGCGGCAGGGCGCCCAGACCTTCGGCAGCGCGAACATCAAGGCGCTGTACGAGGCCGTGGAGCTGGAGAGGACCGGGCAGCGTGACTTCCGGCGCTGACCGCACCGTTCGCGGTGCGGCCGAGGCAGCTGCTGACGCCATCGACGACGTCGAGTGCCTGGCCGACCTCGAGCGCGCCGCGGCTGCCGTCCTGCCGCCCGACGTCCGGGACTTCGTGGCGGGCGGCAGCGGTGACGAGCTGACGCTGGCCGCCAACCGCACGGCGTTCGACCGCACCTTCCTCGTGCCCCGGGTGCTGCGGGACGTCTCGCGGTGTACGACGGACGCCACGCTGCTCGGCCGCCCGGCGGCGCTGCCGCTGGCGGTGGCCCCGGTGGCGTATCACCGGCTGGTGAGCGAGGACGGTGAACTGGCCACCGCCCGGGCGGCGAAGGCCGCGGGGGTGCCGTTCGCGGTCTCCACGCTGAGCAGTGTGCCGGTCGAGGAGATCACGGCGGTCGGCGGGGCGGTCTGGTTCCAGCTGTACTGGCTGCGCGACGGCGCCCGGACGCTGGAGCTCGCCCGCCGGGCGGAGGACGCGGGCTGTGAGGCGCTCATGCTCACCGTGGACGTGCCGTGGATGGGCCGCCGGCCGCGGGACATCCGCAATCGGTTCACGCTCCCGGCCGAGGTGCGGGCCGCCAACATCGACGCGGGCGGGACGGCACACATCCGGCCCGCCGGTGCCTCGGCCGTGGCCGCGCACACCAGCGAGGTGTTCTCCCCGGCGCTGACCTGGGCCTCGGTGGACCGGCTGCGGGAGCACACACGGCTGCCGCTGGTGCTCAAGGGCGTCCTGGCGCGCGAGGACGCGCTGCGCGCCGTCGAGTCCGGGGTCGACGCGCTGGTGGTCTCCAACCACGGCGGCCGTCAGCTCGACGGGGCCGTGCCGAGCCTGGACGCGCTGGCGGAGCTGGCGCCCGTGCTCGACGGCCGCTGCGAGCTGCTGCTCGACGGCGGTGTCCGCAGCGGTACGGACATCCTCCGGGCCCTGGCCCTCGGCGCGGCCGGGGTGCTGGTGGGGCGGCCGGTGATCTGGGGTCTGGCGGCGTCCGGTGAGGCGGGTGTGCGGCGGGTGTTCGAGCTGCTGGCCGCCGAACTGCGGTCGTCCCTGGGGCTGGCGGGCTGCGCCGATGTCACCGAGGCCCGGAACCTGCGCACCGTACGGTGAGCGGCGTCCGCAGAGGCGATCCGGCCAGGGCGGGCCCCTCGTCCTGGCCGGATCGCTGTGTCGACGTATGGGTTCGGCCGGAGCTGTCCAATCAGAGATTCCCGCTGGTTGGACGGCTCCGGGTGGGGTGTCCGAGGAGGTTCACGCTGATCATCCGCGGGTACCAACCCCTGCGGCGCTCCAGCGGCCCCTGCCTCCTGAGCTCCCTGGCGTGCGGAACCTCCCTGACGTACGGACCGAAGCCCCCCAGGGCTCGGGGGCCGCCTCGGTGCCCGCGCGTTGCTCCGGACAGCTCCATTCGCCCACCTTCCTGCCGGCCGACGAGCGGATACGGGATGTCGCCCACGCCATGCTCGCCGACTACCTGGCCGCCGCCGAACTGATCGCCAGACGCCCCGACACCTCGCTCGATCGCAAGGACCCCGTCATGACCACCACCGGCGCACCCACCAACCCCACCCCCGGCTGACGGCCGCGGCCCGCGAGCAGTTGGAACGCTTCACCCTCACCAGCCGGGCCTTCCACAACGACCGCCTCGGACCCTTCTGCCGAGACCTGCACGATCGTCGGCTTCTCCAGCGACCCCCTCGCCCGTGAGGGATTCGGCCCCTTCGCGCCAGGATTACGCACGGTCCCCCACGGCGACGCCGCGGCCCTGGCAAGGCGCTCGGCGGCGGTATCGTGCCCGGCTCCGCGGTCGTCGGCCGCCATGACGTTCTCGGTGTGATCCGCCCCGGCAGCCACGGCTCCGCCTTCGGCGGCAACCCGCTGGCAGCCGCCGTCGGCCACGCGGTCGTCGAGTTGCCGCACGGTGGCGATACTGGCCAAGGACCCCGGCGGGGCCCGAACCGTGGCCGGCGGCCGAGGGGCGGGCCGGAAGGACCGCCCCCGACACGCCACCGGCCAACGCCGCTGGACTACTGGGCGAGTTGGAGATCCACCCGGACCGCGATCTCGTCCCACATCCCGGCGCATTCACGGGCGAGGCTGGCGACGATGCCGCTGCAGTGCGGCGGCACGTTCGCGATGATTTCCTGCCACTCCTCGGTGCTGAGCATGTTGATGTTGAGCAGCCTGAGCAGCCTGCGGCCCGTTTCGTTGAACCGCAGGGCGGGGTCCGAGGTGAGGCGGTGCACGGCCGCGAGGCGGTCGGTCATCGGGACCACCTCGGCGGTGGCCGCGCCCGCCGTGGACCGGCTCAGCGCCTCGGTCCGCCGGCCCCCGGCCTTCGCCGCGCCGCGCGCCTTCGGCAACGGGTCCTCGCCCCTGCTCATACGGTTCCTGACGTCCCGTGCGGTCTCCGGGGAGATCCCCGCGGCCCGGGCGATCTGGCGCAGCGACAGTCCCGGGTTCGCCGTGATCAGCCTGCTCGCCAGCTCGCGCCCCGCGGCGCTGTTGATGGGACGGACCCGGCCGTCCTGACCGATACGGCTGCCGTTGGCCGTCTCCTCGGCCGACGTCCGTCGGCGGATCTCCGCGACGGTACCCGCCGAGATCCCCGAGACCGACGCGATCATGCGGTCCGACCACTGGGGGTGCGACACGATGATGCGCGCGGCCGCGGACTTCCGGTCCGCCATCGACAGTGGCAGGCCATGGGTGATGTTCGAGCCGACGGCCAGGACGAACGCGTCGGCGTTGCTGCCGTCGAAGAACTTGACCTCGATCTTCTCGTCGCCGCGGAGCTCCGCGGCCCGTAGCCGGTGGGCCCCGTCGACCACCCGCATCGTGGACCGGTGAACGATGATGGGCGGTAACGTGACTTCCGTCTCCGCCAGCGCTTGGATGTGCTCCGGGTCCTCCCCTGAACTCCGCGGTGATTCCGCCGTCGAAATCGACGCGATGTCGACTTCGACGACCACTTCCTCAAGTTGCTGCTCGAACATCGCCAACCCCCCGCTCCAAGGCGAGCTCGCCTCGAAAAGAATTTCTATCCGGGGGGTGGCAGACATGCTTTGGGCACCACTTCGAAGATCGCCGATCGTGGCCGATCAATATCGACCACCCCCCGTTGCTCCACTTCGCGAAATCGCGAAAGGCCGTTCAATCTTTCGACGCAGACTCTAACAGCGGTCAGGCGGTTTGACACCCCGTATCCACGCGCGGCGCGCCGCGGTTACTCAACTAGAACTCATGGTTTCGGATAGGGCGATCACCAGGAAGCGATGGCGTTCTGTACGTGCTTACTGATACCAGCGGGACAAGACGCGTCACATGAGGTGAATGCGGCTCCGTTCAGCCACTCACCTGGTCTTTCGCGTTCCTTCCCGGAGCGCCGGAGCACGCGTGAAATGCTTTCACGGGGCATGCGGGAACGCCAAATCGAGGGAATCGCGGGAATGCCGCTCTGGAATCCATGACGTCGTCCTGCCGGCGGGACAGAAAGCATTGGCTAGAGGTTCTACGGAGCGCTGTTTACGCCTCCAGGGCAGGCGGGCCGGCGGCCGGGCCGGGAATATGCGGGACCGGGCCGTCGGCCGCCTCGTCCAGCATCTGGATGATCCAATCCATAAGCCCGAGACCGGCGGTCTCCGCCGCGCGCTCCCAGCGGATTCTGCGCTCGGCGACCACGCTCACCTGCACAACGCCCGGCTCCTGTGCGGCTTCCGGCGACTGACGCCGCATCCGTATCTGCCGGCGTAATGCATTGCGGGTCCAGCCGCCCTCCTCGGCCCGGGTCAGCAACTCCTCCTGCTCGGCCTCGGGGAGGGCGGCCACTTCCGCGTGGTGATGAAAGCTCAGCTTGCCCCGCCGCCTGCCCGGCTCGAACTTGCGTGCCACCCAGGCGTAGTTGCGCAGCGTCTGGTAGTCGAGCGAGGTCTGCTTCACCGCCTGGCGGTAGCGGTCGGGGTAGTGCTCCTGGCCGAAGATGAGCCAATCGCCCAGCCACCACGCGGAGGAGTCGGCGATGACGTGAATCTGCTGGCCGAGGTGGCGCCACTCGGACAGCGGCAGATCGGGAGGGAGTGACAATCCCGTTCGCCGGGTGGTCGTCCGCCCGTTCGCGGGGATGGACATCGTGCACACCTCACCTGCCCTCGTCTTCGGCGGGCTCATCCTCCACAGAGGGGGGTTTCGGCGAGGTTTCATCGCACCCGGCCGGTTCCCACCGGCCGAGAACCACCTGACGCGCGAGCGACCGAGGACGTTACGGTGCCGAAACCCACGCACCGATCTACTGGGCGCATCCATGCGGAATCAGTCTCACCGCGAGCCGACAGAGGAGGCTACATGGACACCGCAGCACGGCGGTGTGCCGAATGCGGCGCCGAGTTCACCTGGACCAGCAGGAACCCGACGCGCAGGTTCTGCGGCTCCAGATGCAAGACCCGGTGGTGGCGGGCCCACCGCCGCGACACGGTCACCGCGGACGCCGCGGACCGGACGCACCACCGGTCGGTGGCGCCGGTGCCCCCGCTCAGCACCGGCCATGAATGCCCGAACTGCGGTCAGCACATCACCGTGCTCAATCTGATCGTCGCGGCCGACGGCGGTTCCGGGTCCGGTACGCTCACCGGCTGACGTCCGGCCGCAGGGCGGGCAGCACCGCGGAGCCCACGCTCTCGATCAGCTCGGTGGGCGGGTCGTAGGAACCGACGTGCTGGAGGAACACATCGGTCACCCCGTCGGCGTGCAGCGCGGTGAGCCGTTCGGCGATCTCCTTGGCGGTTCCGAAGAGGCAGAACTCCTGGGCGAAACGCAGGGCCACCTCGTCGCTCACCCAGGCCGAGCAGATCTCGACGGCCGCGTCCCAGTCCTCGGCGTGCACGAGGTCCGGATAGACCCCCTCCACCCGCGCCGGGACATCCAGTTCGATCCCGGCCAGGGCGAGGAAGGGCGCTCCGCCGTTCTGCGCGATCGACGCGCAGATCGGCTTGAGCAGCCGGGCTTCGGCCTCCACATCGTCGGTCACCGCGCAGAACGCCGAGACCGTCAGCGGGATCGTCTCCGTGGTGCGCCCCGCGGCCTCGGTGCCCTCCCGCACCCGGGCGGTGGCACTGGCGAGCGTCGTCCGCGAGACCCCGCTGAGCAGAATGACACCATCGGCGATTTCCCCGGCGAGCCGCAGATTGCGCGGACCGCTGGCGGCCACGTGGACCGGTACCTCCGGAGCCGGGTCCCGGAGCCGGGAGCGTACGCCGTTGAAGTCACACTCCTGCCCCTGGAGCAACGCCCGCAGCGTGGCGATCCCGGCGCGCAACTCGGCCCCGGTGCTGGAGCGCATGCCGATGGGGCCCACCGAGCTGTTGCCCACGCCGAGGCCGAGGGTGAACCGGCCGGGGGCCAGCTCGGCGACGCTGCGCGCGGCCGAGGCGACGACGGCCGGGTGCCGGGTGACGAGGTTGGTGACCGCACTGCCCAGGCCGATCCGTTCCGTGCCCAGCGCGGCGGCGGTCAGGGCCGTGAACACATCCCGCCACAGCAGCTGGGAGTCGGGAAACCACACCTGGTCGAAGCCCAGCTCCTCCGCCCGCCGGGCGGTCCCGGCCAGCCGGTCCACCCGGTCGCACGGCGGTATGCGGACGCCGACGCGTATCCCGCTCTTCTCGTTCACGGTCTCCTCCTGAGGGCTTGGTGTGAGGGCTTGGTGTGAGTGCTTGGTACGGCACGGCGTACGGTGGTCAGCGCACCCGCGCCGTATCGCCGTCGGCCACGTGCGGAGCCGGATCGCGGGGCGGCTCGGTGCTGTCGTCCGCTTCCCGCAGGAACAGGCCCGCCACCACCGAGACGGCCGACATCGCCGACATGTACACCGCGATGCCCACCCACCCGCCGGTGGTGTGCAGCAGATAGGTGGCGATGTCGGGAGAGAACGCGTTCCCGGCGATCAGCCCGACGGTGAAGCCGATCGACATGCCGGTGAACCTCAGCCGCGCCGGGAAGACCTGCGAGAAGTACGCCGGGACCACGCCGTAGTTGGCGGAGTAGCCGATGAACAGCAGGGTGAAGCCCAGCAGCATCAGCCCGTACTGCCGCGTCTGCAGCAGCGCCAGCCAGGGGAACGGCAGCACGATCAGCGAGGCCGCCCCGGCGATGAAGACGGTGCGGTTTCCGAACCGGTCCGCCAGCTTTCCGGCGAGCGGCACGCAGACCATGATGACGAGGGTGGCCGGCAGCAGCACGGCGATCATGGTGCCCTTGTCCAGGTGCAGCCCGGTGCGGGCGTACTCCAGGCTGTAGACGGTCGCCAGTGTGAAGGCCACCCCCGCGCTCAGTATCCCGGCGGCCATCAGCAGGACCCGCCCGCCGCACTCGCGGAACACCTCGACCACGGGCAGCCGGTCCACCGCGTTCCGCGCCTTGACCGCCTCGAACTCGGGGCTCTCGTCCAGACTGAGCCGCACGAACAGACCCACGCCGACGAGCGCCGCGCTCAGCAGGAACGGAATCCGCCAGCCCCATGAGTGCAACTGGTCGTCCGGAAGCTGGAGCACCCCGAGGAAGACGAGGTTGGCCAGGAGCAGCCCGGCCGAGGTCCCGGTATTGATCAGCGAGCCCCGGAAGCCACGTTTCCCGCGCTCCGCGTGTTCGATGGTCATCAGCACCGCCCCGCCGTATTCGCCACCGACGGAGAACCCTTGGGCGAGCCTGGCGACGATCAGCAGGATCGGCGCCGCGATCCCCACCTGACGGTAGGTGGGGAGCAGACCCACCGCGAAGGTGGCGATGCCCATCAGCCCCAACGTGGCCACCAGCGTGGACTTCCGGCCCAGGCGGTCGCCGAAGTGGCCGAACACCACGGCGCCGACCGGTCGGGCCAGGAAGCCGATGGCGAAGGTCGACAGCGAGAGCAGCGTGCCCGTCACGGGGTCCGAGGTGGGGAAGAAGAGCTTGGCGAACACCACGGACGAGGCCAGTCCGTAGATGGAGAAGTCGTAGTACTCGACGGTGGTGCCGATCCAGCCGGCGACCAGCGCCCGGGTGCTCTGATCCCGGCCGGGGCCATGAACATCGGTTGCTGTCATGAGGGTCCTTTGTCCTTAAGGGACGGTCCATGGGGACGGGAGAGGGACGAGCTCGATATGCGGCTCCGCCGCGTGGCAGGGGCTTCGCCCCTGGCCCCCGGGGTTAAGGGGCGGAGTCCCAGTCGAGGGAAGGGCCGGGGAGGGGAACAGCCCGCCGCAGGTGTCAAGAACCGTCAGGCATGTCCTAGGGCCGAGACGAGGTCGGCTCAGCGATCGCAAGTGGTCGTACTATGTACCGTTCGATGTATGGCGTCAAGGTCGCCGACAGGCCCCGGGCCGAAGGATCCGGGGCTGGGGAAGCCGGGGCGGGGAAGCCGGGGCTGGGGAAGCCGGGGCTGGGGAAGCCGGGGGCGCGGCTCAGTCGCCGGTGTGCCGCAGTACGCCGTCGATGAGGCAGTCGAGCCCGAAGAGGAACTGCTCGTCGCTGGGCAGCGTGGTCATCTCCTCGGCGAGCTCCACCATGTGGGGGAAGTCCTCACGCGGCAGCGCCCCGTAGAAGTGCCTGCGCTGACGCCGCAGTTCCTCGGCCTCGGGATGGTCGGTCTTCCCCCACGGGCGGGGCGCCTGATAGCTGGCGAAACCCAGGCTGTACTGCACGATCAGCCCGTAGACGCGCACCGCGTCCCGGTCCGCGAAACCCGCCTCGCGCAGCCTCCCGATGACCGCCTCGAACGCGCCCCGCATGGACCGCGGGCCGGTGCTCACCCGGGTGGAGAAGAGCCGCACGATGCTGGGGTGTTCCCGCATCATCTCGAGGAAGGCCAGCGCCAGGGCCCGTACGACCGCCTCGGGCGAGGTCTCCTCGGCGGTGGGCAGCCGGAAGTTCCCCATGACGTAGTCGGCGATCCCGTCGAGGATCTCCTCCTTGCCGCGGAAGTAGCTGTAGAGCGTCATCGCGCCCACGCCGAGATCCGCGGCGAGCCGCCGGATCGTCAGGACGTCGATGTCCTCCTCGTCGCAGATCCGGGTGGCCACCTCGATGATCCGCTCAGCGGTGAGCGTCTTGCCACGCGACCGCTGACCCGCCACTGGGACTCTCCTCTTCACACACCACCTGGGACCGGCGACACCGACGCCGTCGTACACCACACCGTACAGGCGTCCCGCCGATCGGGCGGCGATCAGGAGGTGTTGTCCGGGCCGGAGGTGTTGTCCGGGCCAGAGGCGGTGTCCGGGTGGGCGGCCAGGTCGAGCGCGATGTCCGTGATCATGTCCTCCTGGCCGCCGACCATCCCGCGGCGGCCGACCTCGACGAGGATGGCGCGGGTGTCCAGGCCGTGGCGGACCGCGGCGGCCTCGGCGTGGCGCAGGAAGCTGGAGTACACCCCCGCGTAGCCGAGGGTCAGGGTCTCCCGGTCGACGCGGACCTCGCGGTCCTGGAGGGGGCGGACGAGGTCGTCGGCGGCGTCCATGAGGGGGAACAGGTCGCAGCCGTGCTTCCAGCCCATCAGGTCGGCGACGGCGATGAACGCCTCCAGCGGGCAGTTGCCCGCCCCCGCGCCCTGGCCCGCGAGCGAGGCGTCGACGCGGGTGACGCCGTTCTCCACGGCCACCACGGTGTTGGCCACGCCGAGGGCGAGGTTGTGGTGGGCGTGGATGCCGAGTTCGGTGCCCGGGTCGAGCACATCGCGGTAGGCGTGGAAGCGGTCGCGGACACCGTCCATGGTGAGCCGGCCGCCGGAGTCGGTGACGTACACACAGTGGGCGCCGTAGGACTCCATCAGCTGGGCCTGGCGGGCGAGTTCGGCCGGTTCCGCCATGTGCGACATCATCAGGAACCCGGCCACGTCCATGCCCATCTCGCGGGCGGCGGAGATGTGCTGGGCGGAGATGTCGGCCTCGGTGCAGTGGGTGGCGATGCGCACGGAGCGGATGCCGAGGGCGTGTGCCTGCTTGAGGTCGTGCAGGGTGCCGATGCCCGGCAGCAGCAGGGTGGTGGGGATCGCCGTGCCGGTGGCCCCGACGACGGCTTCGATCCAGTCCCAGTCGGTGTGGGCGCCGATTCCGTAGGTGATGCTGGAGCCCGACAGGCCGTCGCCGTGGGCGATCTCGATGGCGGCCACCCCGGCGGCGTCCAGGGCGGCGGCGATGGTGCGGGCCTGCTCGACGGTGTAGCGGTGGCGGATGGCGTGCATGCCGTCCCGCAGGGTCACGTCCTGGATGTACAGGGCGGGCGGGACGGGCGGGGTGCCGGGGGTCGCACCGGCGTCGGTCGTGGTCATCGTGCGGCCTCCTCGCCGGAGCGGTGTGCGGCCAGGCGCTCCGCGGTGCGCAGCGCGGCCGAGGTCATGATGTCGAGGTTTCCGGCGTAGGCCGGGAGGTAGTGGGCGGCCCCCTCGACCTCGAGGAAGACCGAGACCTTCGCCGCGTCGGTGTGCGCGGCATCGGCGGGCAGCAGGGAGCGCACCGGGTCGTCCGGCCCCACCTGGTCGAACTGCACCTTCTGCTTGAGGCGGTAGCCGGGCACATACGCCTGGACGCGGCCGACCATCTCCTCGACGGAGGCGGTGACCTCCTCGGTGGCGCAGTCCGAGACCAGGCAGTGCACGGTGTCGCGCATGATCAGCGGCGGTTCGGCGGGGTTGAGGATGATGATGGCCTTGCCGCGGGCGGCGCCGCCGACGCGCTCGATGGCGGCGGCGGTGGTCTCGGTGAACTCGTCGATGTTCGCGCGGGTGCCGGGGCCCGCGGAGCGGGAGGAGATGGAGGCGACGATCTCCCCGTAGTGGACGGGGGCGACCGCGCCGACCGCGGCCACGATCGGGATCGTGGCCTGGCCACCGCAGGTGACCATGTTGACGTTGGGGGCGTCGAGGTGGGCGTCGCCGTTGACCGGGGGTACCACATAGGGGCCGATGGCGGCCGGGGTGAGGTCGACGAGGGTGCGGCCGAGGGGGCGCAGCACCTCCTCGTGGCGTTCGTGAGCACCGGCGGAGGTGGCGTCGAAGACGATGCCCACGTCGGCGAACTCGTCCATCGCCACCAGCCCGTCCACGCCCTCGTGGGTGGTGGCCACCTTCAGGCGGCGGGCGCGGGCCAGGCCGTCGGAGGTGGGATCGATCCCGGCCATCGCGGTGATCTCCAGGGTGTCGGAGAGCCGCAGCACCTTGATCAGGAGGTCGGTGCCGATGTTGCCGGACCCGATGATCGCCACTTTGGTGCGGGTGGTCGTCTCGCTGCTCACCGGTGGTCTCCTTCCGCGGCGAACCCGACTCCTACGGCGCCCAGGTTCGAGATACGGGCTTGGAACACATCTCCCGGGGCGGCCGGGACCATCGGCCCCAGTGCCCCGGTCAGGACGAGGTCGCCCGCGCGCAGCGGGTCGCCCCGCTCGGCGAGGGCCGAGGCCAGCCAGACGGCCGCGTTGAGGGGCCCGCCGAGGCAGTCGGCGCCGGTCCCTTCGGAGACCATCTCGCCGTTGCGCGTCATGGTCATCTGTACGGAGCGCAGGTTGACCCCGGACAGCGGCACCGGGAAGGCGCCGAGGACGTACAGCCCGCAGGAGGCGTTGTCGGCGACGGTGTCCACGATGGAGATGTCCCAGTCCCGCACCCGGCTGTCGACGATCTCCAGCGCGGGCAGCGCGAAGTCGGTGGCACGCAGCAGGTCCACGACGGTGCAGTGGCGGTGTGGCAGATCGCTGCCGAGTACGAGCGCCACCTCGGCCTCCACCTTGGGCTGGAGCAGCCGCCCGGCAGGCACCTCGCCACCCTCCGGCACCGCCGTGTCGGCGAACAGCGCGCCGAAGTCCGGCTGGTCCACGCCGAGTTGGCGCTGTACGGCCGGAGACGTCAAGCCGATCTTCCGGCCGACGATCCGGCGGCCCGCGGCCTGTTCGCGTCGCAGGTTGAGCCGCTGTACCGCGTAGGCGGCCTCGATGTCGCCGTCGTCCAGGAGCGTGCGCACCGGCGCGCAGGCGATCCCGTCGCGGGTGGCGCCCGCGAGTGCGTCGGCGGCCTTGACCACGGGCCCGGGGAGGGAGTCCGTCGGGACGTGGTCGGGGACATTCGGCACGGGCTACCTCCTGGAGAAGAACATGGGGCCGGGGCCCGGCGCTCCCGATGTGGCCTCCGGTATAGACGCGCCGCTCACCACGAGCCAACTTTCGTTCCGTCACACGGAACGGGGCGCATGGCGACGTGCCGGACGAGGTGACACTGACCTCGCGCACCCGTGTCCGTCCAGCGGCCCGTACCGCCTGACGGAACACCCCGAGCGAGGGGCCCGTCCGCGCCGGACTCCTCTTGACGGCACCCGAGGAGTTCCGTACAAAGTACGACCAGAAGTGCGGGCTCGCCGCCCCGCAACGTCAGGAGAGTGCGCATGCTGACCGCCCACTATGCCCCCAGCCGGTTCGGCCAACTGCACTACGTCGAGTGCGGTGAGGGCGAGCCGGTGCTGCTGCTCCACCAGACCCCGCGGTCCTGGGCCGAGTACCGCGATGTGCTTCCGCTGCTCGGCGCCACACACCGGGCGATCGCGATGGACACCGTCGGCTACGGTGCGTCGGCGAAACCCGCGGACGACCAGAGCGTCGAGATGTTCGCCGACGGGGTCGAGGACCTGGTGGACGGGCTCGGACTCGATGCGTTCCACCTGGTCGGACACCACACCGGCGGAGTGATCGCGGTGGAGGTGGCGGCCCGCCTGGGCTCCCGGGTGCGCAGCCTGACGCTCTCCGCGACCCCGTTCATCACCCCGGAGAAGCGCGCCCGGGCGACGTGGAAGCGCCCGGTCGACTGGGTGCAGCCGAAGCCGGACGGCTCCCACCTCACCGAACTGTGGAACCGGCGCAGACACTTCTACGAGCCGGGGCAGGAGGCCGCGCTCAACCGCTTCATGGCCGACGCCCTGCGGGTGCTGGACCGGGTGGAGGACGGGCATATCGCCATCCGGCTGTTCGCGATGGACGAGCGGCTGCCACGGATCACCGCCCCGGCCTCGATCATCTGCGGACAGGACGACGACCCGTCGATGCCCAGCTTCGAGCCGATGGTGCGGGCGCTGTCGGCGAAGGGGCACATCGTGTCCGGGGCCGGTGTGCCGTTCCCCGAACAGCGGCCGGAGGAGTTCGCCCGCCTCGTACGGGAAGCCGCTGAGTCCGCCGAGGTGGCGGACGGCTGAAGATGGCGTGGTATCGGTGCCCTCAGGGCCCGGGGAACAGCGAGCGGTAGAAGGGCGTCGCGCGCAAGCCGTCCCCGTGGTGGGTCGAGCTCCAGCTCAGTGGCACCGCCGGGCCGTCGGCCCGGTGCAGCTCGCCGGTGAGCGCGTAGTCGGGGTGTACGCCGTCGTCACTCAGCGTCGTGGTGAAGTCGAACTCGAACCGGTCGCCCGGCCGCACCGGCAGGCCCTTCTCCGACAGCGGCGCGTAGACCGGGGTCCAACTGCTCGACTGCACCAGCGAATCGATGGGCTCGTCGTCCTCGGCCACCCACAGGCGCATGCCCAGTGCGAGCCCGGAGAAGTTGCCCTCTCCGGTGAACGTCAGCTCGGCGCCGTCGACGCCCTCCGGGTCCAGGTCGCCGTTGAACTCCAGCGGCTCCACCTCGGCCGGGCCCGACAGATACGACCGCTCCCGCACCTTCGGATTGTCCTGCACCCCCTCCAGAACCACCCGCAGATCGAAGGGGCGGCCCACCGCGGCGAACACCTCCTCCACATAGCGGAAGACCATGGCCGGAAAGCCGAGCGGTTGACCGAGCGACGCGCCATCCAAGTCCAGGGCGACGGCCGTGGTGGCACTGCGGTGCGGGATGAACACCCCGTCGGGCTTCACCAGCCGCTTCCGCGCGTCCCTTAACACCGAGCCCGCACCCTCCGAGCCGCCGAGCGTGCCGATGATCTCCGAGATACACATCTCGACGGGCTCGGGCAGCTCGATCTCGGTGGACAGCCCCTCCACCACCGTGATCCGGTCGGCGAAACCGGCCCGCTCGATGTTCGCCCGGGCGATCCGCGCGGACTTGGGGATGACCTCCACCGCCCACACATGCCGCGCTCCGGCGCGGGCGGCGGCCAGCGCCCACACCGCGTCCTGCCCCGTGCCGATGTCGACCACCGTCCGGCCGGGGGCATAGCGCCGGACCGCCTCGGCGTAGGCGCCCATCCGACGCTCGTCCTTGATCATCGCCTCGTACGCGGCCTCGTCGTACACCGGATATTCGCCGACCGAGGGGAACAGGAACACCGGGCTCGACTCGAAATCGCACGCCCGCACCGGCACCTTGCGACCCGGTGCGGCTATCTCAGCGGTGTAGGAACGCTGCATATTCAACCTTTCTTCGGGCGGCTTTCGATACCAGCATGCCAGGCCGGAAAACCTGGAATTCCCTAGGAATGGTATGCACCATGGGTGAATAAAGTCGGAATATAGCAGAGTTAAAGTGACGACAAAGCCCACCATGTGGGGCGCGATCAACACCCCATGCCACCGCCGCCCCATCACCATGAGGCGACTCCCGTGAGGCGTACACACCCCCCACGGATACTTGGCATGCCCACGATCTCACGGGGGGTTGCTTGCGGAAGTAAGTTCGGCTGAATTTCGCGGATAGAACCGCTGGATCCCACGCGGGACCGTCTAAAAATAGCCGTCACTAATATTCTTAGCGCGGCAAGCTCTTAACGGGAACCGGTGGCCGGGGCGTGGAGGAAGGCGGCGAGGAAGGCGGTGACCGCGTCGCGGCAGGCGGCGGGACGGTCGGCGTCGATGACGTGTCCGGCCTCCTCGATGGTGCGCAGGGTGGCATTCGGGAAGGTGGCTGGATACTCCCGTGCGATGGCCGGATCCCGACCGCGTCCACGCTGCCGTGTTCGCCTTCGACCACGGCCCGCTCCGCCCCGGGGGGCCGACGCCGGGCGGGTGACACCAGCGGCGCTGCCCGCCAAGTCGGCCCTGCCGTCCGCCTGTTCCGCCCGTTCCGCCCGTTCCGCCCTCAACGGATCAGGTGCCGTTCATCTGGCCGCCCCCGCGTGGTCACGGGCCTTGACCACAGTGCGGGCCGGGGTCACCGATTCTTCACATGACGCGCGGGAGAGCGAATGGACGCGGCGGAGCGCAACCACCTGGGCAGACGGACACTTTTGCGGGCCACCGCCGTGATACCGGCCGCGGGCACGGTGGCCGTCGCGTCGGGGACGACACCCGGTCACGCCGCCGCCCCGAAAGCGGACGGCCACCGGTACGACTCCGCGTCACCGCGGTTCAGCCTCGCGATCCTGCCGGACACGCAGTACCTCTTCGACGCCGACAGCTCCGACCCGGAACCGCTCCGGGCGACCTTCCGGTACCTGGTGTCCCAGCGCGAGGACGCCAACATCGCCTTCATGGCGCACCTGGGCGATGTCACGGAGCACGGTTCGCGGGAGGAGATCTCGCTGGCCGCCACGACGTTCGGGACCATCCACGGCAAGGTTCCCTACAGCGTGCTCGCCGGCAACCACGACATCGACTCCGGGACCGACGACCAGCGCGGCGACAGCGCCTATCTCAACGCCTTCGGCCCTCGGCGGTTCTCCTCCATGCCCACCTTCGGCGGCGCCTCGGCCGACGGCTACAACAGCTACCACGTGCTGCGCGCGGGCGGCCGGGAGTGGCTGGTCCTCGCGCTCGACTGGCGAGTCTCCGCCTCCGGGCTGGGATGGGCGCAGAAGGTGCTCGACGCGCACCCCACCCTGCCCGCGATCCTCACCACCCACGACCTGGCATGGGCCGACGACGACGGCGCCGCACAGCTCTCGGACAACGGCCGCCGGCTGTGGGACGGCCTCATCCGCGGCAACGACCAGATCTTCCTCGCGCTGGGCGGACACTACTGGCCCCCGGGGCGCACCGTCCTGACCAACGACGCGGGTCACGACGTCCACATCCACATCACCAACTACCAGGACCGGTACTACGGCGGCGCCGGGATGATCCGCCTCTACGCCTTCGACCTCGTCCGCGACGTGATCGACGTGGAGACCTTCTCGCCCTGGTTCCTCAGCCGCGATCCGGAGAAGCGCACACCCCTGGAGGCGGAGACCATCGAGCTGACCGGGCCCGCCGACCGGTTCAGCCTGAGCGTCGGCTTCGAGCGGCGCTTCTCCGGCTTCGCACCGGTCGTGCCGCGCAAGCCGCGCCCGGCGTCCGCGGTGATGCCGCGCGGCACCCTCGCGTACTGGTGCTTCGACGCCTCGGGAACCGCTCCCCGTGCGACGGGCGCGGACACACCCGTCGGTACGGACACGGTGATCCGCGATCTGTCCGGCCACGGCAACGACCTCCGGGTGACACGGCTGCACAACAGCAAGCCCGAGATCCTGACGTGGTCCGGCGAACACCACGGCGACCAGCCGGCCCATGCCAGCCTGCGCTTCGACGGCGGCATGGCGCCCGGCCGCGGCGCGGTCCTGACCACCTCCGCCACGGCGCCGCTGAACTCCGAGAAGTTCACGAGTGGCTACACCATCGAGACGTTTCTCAAGCTCCCGGACCCCTTCGAGGGCGACCACGCCTGGATGGGCATCCTCAGCTGGGAGGGCCGCAACGGCGACGCGGGGAAGACCACCGGCTGGTCGCCCGACGAGCCGACGTGCAGCCTCAATGTGACCCCCGAACGCTTCCTCCAGTTCGTGGTCTACCCGCAGGTGCAGGACGCCGATCCCACCTCCTGGAGCCACGCCCTGCCGGTGGGCCGGTGGACCCATGTCGCGGTCGTCAACGACGGCCACCGCACCGTGGTGTACGTCGACGGCTCGAAGATCGCCCGCAATCCGAGCCAGCCGTCGACGGGGATCGCGACCCTCGGCAAGCCCTTCGTGATCGGTGGCACCCAGTTCGAGGAGAAGTTCGGCCAGGGCTTCTACGGCTGGATCGGCGACACCCGCATCGTCAAACGAGCCCTGCGGCCGGGGGACTTCATGACCTCCCCCGCCTAGGGGGTGTCCGGCGGGTCTTGGTGCCTGCGGCGGGCCGCTTTCCCCTCCTCGCCCCTTCCCACCCCCTGACGATATGCGGCTCCGCCGCGTGGGGGCTCCGCCCCAGACCCCAGGTCCAGGGGCGAAGTCCCTGCCACGCGGCGGGTACCCCGTAGTGTCTTCCGGGTCGGAGGGGGTAGGTGGCGTTTGTTCCATCCGATCAACGCCGCCCTCCCCCCTACGGCCAGGAGAACACGTGCCCAGAGCGCTCGTCACCGGGATCGCCGCCACCGCCGTCGCCACCGTCCTGCTCACCGGCTCCGGCGCCGTGAGCTCCACCGCCACGGCCACCGCGCCACGCGAGCCACGCGCCACCGATGTCCACCGGGTCCACATCCAGGACGACTTCGACTCGCTCGGCCCCGAGGTCCGGCCGATGAAACTGGACTCGGGGCGCACCGCCCACTACATCGACGAGGGGCCCCGGGACGGAAAGCCGGTGCTCTACATGGGCGGCACCGGCACCAGCGCGCGAGTGGCCCATATGACGGACTTCCTGCGCAGCACCCGGGAGTCCCTCGGGCTGCGGCTGATATCGGTCGAGCGCAACGGCTTCGGGGACACCGAGTTCGACAAGAGCCTGGGGAAGGCGGACTTCGCCAAGGACGCGCTCCAGGTGCTGGACCGTATCGGGGTGCGCAAGGTCAGTGTGATCGCCATCTCCGGCGGCGGTCCCTACGCCGCCGAGCTGGCGTCCCTGGCCCCGGACCGCATTCAGTCACTGCACCTGGCCGCCGCCCTGCCGCCGTACGGCGCGAAGCGTCCGTACTGCTCGATGTCCGACGAGGAGCTGGGCAAGTCCCTGGAGAAGCAGATCGCCGACCCCCGGGTCTGGTGGGCGCTCCCGGACGACAGCCCGACCAAGCGCATCCCCGGCTTCGCCGACACCGCCTTCGAGGACGGCGCCCGCACCTACAACCAGCGCGGGCAGAAGGCCGACCCCGCAGCTCAGGTGCATGAGCAGAAGCTCTACTGCCAGCGGCCCGGCCCCGATCTGTCGAAGCTGACGGCCCCCGTCACCATCTACAGCGGGAAGAAGGACACGACCGTGCCGCCCAGCACGATCGACACCTGGAAGCAGCACCTGCCCGGCAATCCGGCCGTGCGCAGCTATGCCGACACGGGACACGATGTGCAGTACCGGCACTGGGACCAGATCCTCGTCGACCTCGCCGGACACACGGACCGCACGGTCATCTGCTACCGGGGCCACAGCACGATGCCCCCTGCCCGGATCGCCGACCCGCTGGTCGAGAAGGGCCGGGCCACGCTGGGCAGTTGCGCCTGGCAGAAGTCCGGTGGGGACGGCCCCGTCGACTGAGGCGGGAGCCCGATACACGTCACGGCCGCCGCGCCCAGAACAGGGCGTGGCCGCTGTCACCGTCCCCAGCGCCGTCAGACCTTGCGCACTGCGGCGACGAACTCCGCCCACGCCCTGGCGGGGACGACCAGGGCCGGGCCGTTCTTGTCCTTGGAGTCGCGGATGCCGACCTGGGCGGTGTGGGACAGGTGGGCGATCTCGACGCAGCCAGTGCCGTTCGCCTCGCTGTAGGAGGATTTGAACCAGGCGTCTTCGGGTGCGACGTTGGTTGCTATGCCGTGGGTCATGTCAGATCTCCCGTGCTAGTCGTTGCAGGAACGCCGGTGTCTCGCCGGGAGCGAGAGCGGCAGCCCGCAGGTTCTCGAACCTGCGGGAGAAGGACCAGATCGTCGTTTGCTTGTCGCTGATGTCGGATCCATCAGCGACGTCAGATTGCACAACCGTCGGCAATGGGGTGCCGAACTCCCACAGGTTGAAGTTCGTGTGCGGCCGATACGCGGGTGTGGCCATCGGAAGGATCTGCACCGTCACGTTGTCGAGCCCCAGCAGGGTCTCGATCTCCTCGTACTGCTCGCACATCACGTCCGGGTTCCCGACCACCCGGCGCAGCGAGGCTTCGTCCTGGATGACCCAGAGCTCCATGGGGTTATCCCTGCGCCGCAGGGCCTTCTTGCGTTCCATCCGGATCTGGATGTGCCGCTCGACAAACTCGGTCGTGGTCTCCTCGATGGACTTCGCCGCCTGAAACAACTCACGGGCGTATCGCTCGGTCTGCAACAAACCGAAGACCACGTTCGGCTGCCACGTCCGGCTGGTGCGTGCTCCGCTCTCCAGACCGATGTACATCCCCATGCCCGACGGCAGCACACTGCGATAGATGGACCACCAGCCCCGGTTGAGGGAGTCGCGGTGGACCTGCATGAGGAAGTCCACGTCTTCCTCGTCCTCGACTCCGTAGCGGTCCAGCAAAGTTCGCAGCTCCGCAGTGGTCTTGAGACCGGTCAGGCCGTTCTCCACGCGGTGGAGCTTCGAGGGGGAGAACGTCAACCCGTCCACCGCCTCCGCGAGAGTGAATCCGGCCTTGTCCCGCAACCGCTTGAGCTCCCAGCCGAGTTGCATGCGACGGACCGTGGGTCCTGTTGGTGCTGCCACGAGTATGCCTCCCGGTGGGTTGAGCCTGCCATGCCGTGGTGCGAGTTCCGAGTCTGGCACCGGAAACCCACTTTGTTCTGACAACAGCCCACTCGGTCACATATGCCATCTCAAGCGAGAAATTCAATCGCTCTTGCACAGCAACTCTTTCGACCATGAAGCTGTTTCCGCCACCGCCCCATCACTCGCGGTAGCCGAACCTCGGAACGCCATGGAGCCCTCATGCCTTCATCCCGCCCCCGTCTGCTGCCCTGGCCCGGACAGAACGGGCAGCCCTGCTTCCTCGTCACCGACGACACCGGCACCAGCTACCTCTCCCGGCTGGCCGACGAGATGGAAGCCGTACAGCTTCGCACCGGAGTCGACCTCCTTGGACACGCTCGACCACTGCTCCGGGACCACCGGGCCAGCGCCCGTGAGCTCCGCTTCGTGGGGCATCGGCTCGCCGAGGCGCTGCATGACGCGCTGCGGGTGGCGGAGAGCCGGGGGCGGCGGCTGGAGGACGGGGAAGAGACCGCGACCGAGCAGAGTTAGTAGAAGCATGAACAACAGCGTGGACGTCGTGGTCATCGGTGCCGGGCAGGCGGGGGTGTCCGCCGCCTACCACCTGCGGCGGGCCGGGTACGAGCCCGGTACCGGCTTCGTGGTGCTCGACCACGCGCCCGCGCCCGGCGGGGCGTGGCAGTCCCGGTGGCCGTCGCTGACGTACGGCAAGGTGCATGGCATGTACGACCTGCCCGGTATGCGGCTGACCAGCGACGACGCGGATCCCGAGCGGCCCTCGTCCGAGGTGATCCCGGCCTACTTCACACGCTACGAGCGCGCCTTCGATCTACGGGTCGTCCGGCCGGTGCACGTCGATGCCGTACGGGACGGGGACGACGGCCGGCTGCTGGTCGAGACCTCGGCCGGGACCTGGGCCGCGCGGGCGCTGATCAACGCGACCGGGACCTGGGACCGGCCGTTCTGGCCCCGCTACCCCGGGCAGGAGACCTTCCGGGGGCGACAGCTGCACACCGCGCAGTACCCGGGGCCCGAGGCGTTCGCCGGGCAGCGGGTGATCGTCGTCGGGGGCGGCGCCTCCGGGGTGCAGCATCTGCTGGAGATCGCCGAGGTGGCGGCCGAGACCACCTGGGTGACCCGGCGCCCGCCGGTGTTCCGCGAGGGGCCGTTCGGCGAGGTGCAGGGGCGGGCGGCGGTGGCGCTGGTCGAGGAGCGGGTACGGCGGGGACTGCCACCGCAGAGCGTGGTGTCCGTGACCGGGCTGCCCCTGACGGAGCCGATGCTGCGCGCCCGGGAGAAGGGCGTCCTCGACCGGCTGCCGATGTTCGAGCGGATCACCCCGGACGGGGTGGCCTGGGCGGATGGGCGCCATGTCGAGGCGGACACGATCCTCTGGGCCACCGGCTTCCGCGCCGCGATCGACCATCTCGCCCCGCTGCGGCTGCGTGAGCGGGGTGGTGGGATCGCCGTCGAGGGGACCCGGGCGGTCCGCGATCCGCGAGTGCATCTGGTCGGCTACGGGCCGTCGGCCAGTACGGTCGGCGCCAACCGGGCGGGCCGGGCGGCCGTACGGGAGATCCAGGCGCTGCTGGGTGCCCCTTACGACACCCAGTGGTCACCGGAGAAGGTCGCCGTCGGGCGTTGACGGGGTGCGGGCCGGGCCGGTGGATCCCCGGACCACGAGGGTGGGGTCGAGGACGATGTCCCGGTCGGCGGTGCGCCCCTCGTCGAGTCGTTCGGCGGCTGCCCGGACGGCGGCTTCGGCCGCCTCGGCGGCATCCTGGCGTACGGAAGTGAGGTCGATGAAGGACAGCCGGGCGAGTTGGCTGTCGTCGTAGCCGACGACGGACACGTCATCGGGGACGCTGACGCCCGCGCGCAGCAACGTGCCGAGCAGACCGTGCGCACAGCGGTCGTTCCCGGCGATGACGGCCGTGGGCAACTCGGGTCGCGCGAGCAGGTCCCGGGCCACCCGGGCGCCGGATTCCTCGGTGTAGTCGCCGGGGTGGACCTGGATGTGATCGGCGAGCCCGTGGCGGCGCATGGCGGCGCGGTATCCGCGTCGTCTCTCCTCGGCGGCGGGCATGCCGCCGCCGTCGATGTGCGCGATGGCGCGGTGCCCTTGTGCGACGAGGTGGTCGACGGCCTGGCGCATCCCGTTTCGCTCGGCGGTCCGGACGACGTCCGTACCGGCGGCTCGTGTCAGCGGGTTGATCTCCACGATGGAGGGCCGGCCGACGTCCGTGGCCAGGTGGTGCCGCTCGAACGTCGTGCCGATGGTGATGATGGCTTCGCAGCGCAGTCCGAGCAGTTCGTCCATCGCCTGACGCTCGTCGCGGGTTTCGACCATGGCGTTCAGCACGAGGGTGTAGCCGTGCTTCCGGGCGGCGGGGTACAGGGCCTCGACGATGCCCACGTCATGCGGCTGGCGCATGGTGAACAACACGCCCAACTGGCGGCTCCGCGCGCGGCGCAGAAGCTGGGCGGCGGTGTCGGGACGGTAGCCGAGTTCCTCGGCCGCCTGGAACACCCGCCGACGCGTCTCGGCGCTCGCACCCGGCTGGTTGCGGAACACCAGTGACACCAGGGCCTGCGAGACGCCGACGCGCGCGGCGACGTCGGACATGGTCGGCCGTTTGAGGCGTCCCGCCGAGGTTCCCGGCCCGCCCGAGGGGCCGGTGCCCCCTGGATCCCCCATCCCTGCCTCCTCGCGCTTCATGTCTTGACATGCATCACACGCCGCCCTCATAGTACGTGGCACTTGTACGTACTAGTTGTACTGACAAAAGGACAAAGTCTCTCCGCAGCCGCACGATCGTGGCTGGCTGGGCGGCCACTCACCCGACATCGGGAAACAACCGCACGTGTCGGGGCGCCACCAACCTTCCGCTGCCTCCACGAGGAGCCAACGACGATGAACACCCGACTCGGCCCCAAGCACTCGGGCATCGCACCCCAAGAACCCGAACTACCGCCGGACACCAAAGGCCCCCATTCACGACGGCTCGGCCTGGTCGCCGTCATCGTGACCTTCGGCGGGCTGCTGTTCGGCTACGACACCGGCGTCATCAACGGTGCCCTCGATCCCCTCACCGCCGACCTCGGTCTGACCGCCCTCACCGAGGGAATCGTCGTCAGCATCCTCATCTTCGGTGCCGCCTTCGGCGCCATGATCGGCGGAGCGCTGTCCGACCGGCACGGCCGCCGCCACAACATCCTGCTGTTGGCCGTGGTGTTCATGGTCGGCACCCTGGGCTGCGTCCTGTCACCGAGCTGGCAGGTGCTCGCCCTCTTCCGCTTCATCCTCGGCCTGGCCGTGGGCGGGGCCTCGGCGACGGTTCCGGTCTACCTGGCCGAGATCGCCCCGTCCGAACGCCGCGGCTCCATCGTCACCCGCAACGAGGTGATGATCGTGACCGGCCAGTTCGCCGCGTTCGTCATCAACGCGATCATCTTCAACATATGGGGAGAGGTCGACGGGATCTGGCGGCTCATGCTCCTTGTCGCCGTCCTTCCGGCGATCGGGCTGTTCATCGGCATGCTGCGGCTGCCGGAGAGCCCGCGCTGGCTGGTCTCCCAGGGCCGTGACGAAGCGGCGCTCGCGGTGCTGTCCCAGGTCCGCACCGCCGAGCGGGCCCAGGCCGAGATGGCCGAGGTCCATCGCCTCGCCGAGGAGGAGCGGGTCGCCAAGACCGCGGGCAGGGTGGATCTCGGGGTGCGATGGGTGCGTGTGCTCATCCTGATCGGGGCGGGTCTCGGATTCTGCCAGCAGTTCACCGGCATCAACTCCGTCATGTACTACGGTACGCAGCTGCTCGGCGACGCCGGGTTCTCGGGCGACTCCGCCATCATCGCGAACACCCTCAACGGCGCCTTCAGCGTCATCGGCATCACGATGGGCCTGCTGGTCATCAACAAGCTCAGCCGACGCACCATGCTGCTCGGTGGGTTCGCCCTGACCACGACGTTCCATCTGCTCGTCGGTCTCTCCGCGCTGCTGATGCCCGAGGGCGGCGCCAAGGCCTGGTTCATTCTCGTGTTCGTCGTGCTCTTCGTCTTCTCCATGCAGGCCACCATCGGTCCGCTGGTCTGGCTCATCCTCTCCGAGATGTTCCCCCTGAAGATCCGCAGCCTGGCCATCGGTATCAGCATCTTCGTGCTGTGGATGGCGAACGCCCTGGTCGCCCTCGGCTTCCCGCCCGTCGTGGAGGCCATGGGCATCTCGAACACCTTCTTCGCCTTCGCGGCCTTCGGTGTGCTGGCCATCGTCTTCATCGCGACCTGCGTCCCCGAGACCAAGGACCGCTCACTGGAAGAGCTGGAGGACGACTTCCGTGCCCGCTACTCCTGACCCGATCCACTCCGGCAGAAGGGCTCCCACACCATGACCGTCATGACCGCCATCGCCGAGGGCCGCGAGGGAGACCACGCGCTGACCGCGGGAATCGCCGAGGCCCGACTGCTGGGCACCGATCTGGTACTGGTCAATCTGCGTCTGTCGGCGCTGGACCGTTCCGGGGTGCCCGAGGACCTGAAGATCACGACCGTCGAGCGCAGCGGCCCCGGTGACCGCGACCCCGTCGACGCCGTCCTGGACGAGATCGAGGCCCGGCCCGACATCGACCGGCTGGTCATCGGCCTCCGCCGACGCTCGCCGGTGGGCAAGGCCCTGCTGGGCAGCGTGAGCCAGCGGCTGCTGCTGGAGAGTCCCGTCCCCGTCGTCGCGGTCAAGCCCCCGGTCTGACCGGGCCCCATGCGTCGGGAAGGGCCCCGGCCCGGTGCCGGGGCCCTTCCCGATGGGTGTAGCTCCGTTTGAGTCGCGCACCACCGCGCGCCCTCTGTTGGCGCTGCTGTTGTCAGCCGAGCCGCTCAATCGTGCTTTGAAACGGCATCGCCTCCAAGCTTCCACATTTCATAGTTCCCACATTCTGCCGTGATCTCGGCCGCCGCCTGAGCCGCGGAGAAGAAGTCCTCGACCACCGGCGAGGTGTGCGATGCCGCCACCGCGAGGCACACCTGGTCGGACGCCAGATCCGGGACGGGCACGTAACTGATGTCCGGATGTGAGTAGAACACCGTCGCCGAACGGGCCAGGAACGAGATGCCCCGGCCGGCCGCGACATGCTCGAGCGTCTCGTCCACCCCGCGCACCAGGTACCCGGCGTTGGGGTGCGGCCGCCTGGTGGGCTGCGTGCTCGTGTCCATATGCCAGACCAGCGGCTCACCGGCCAGTTCGGCCTCGGTGATCTGCTCCCGGCCGGCCAACCGGTGGCCGACGGGCAGCACCGCCACCCGCGGCTCGGTGTACAGCGGGGCGACGCGTAGGCCGGCCTCGTCTATGGGCAGCCGCACATAGCCGACGTCGATGCGGCCGTCGAGCAGCATCGCGGCCTGGTCGTCCCATTCGATCCGCTGCACGTCCACCAGAACGTCTGGGTGCTGGGCGGCGAACAGCTGTACCGCTGGGGCAACCGCGATGCCCGCCCGGAAGCCGACCGTTATCCGCCGGCTGCCCCGCGCGGCCACGGTCACCCGGCGGCGGACCGCGTGCGCGGAGGCCAGCAGCGGACCGGCGTCGGTCAGCAACTGCCTGCCGGCGTCGGTCAGCACCACGCCATGGCTATCCCTTGTCAGCAGCGAGGTGCCGAGATCCTGTTCCAGCGCGCGGATCTGCCGACTGAGCACCGGCTGCGCGATGTGCAGCTCATCGGCGGCGCGGCCGAAGTGCAACGTACCGGCGACGGCGACGAAGTAGCGCAACTTGCGCAGGTCCAGATCCATGGAACCTTCCCGTCCGGCGATGCCTTCAGGGTATCACCACGACTGAAAGAGGTCTTGGACACTCCACTCAGGCCAATGTCATTCTTAATTAGGCACCTAATGGAGCCGGAGCGAATTCGGCATAAGAATTCGACATCGGGACTTGACAGCAGGACCCAAAACGAGAATTAACAATCAGAAAGCAGGGTCACCAATGAGCAGTATCAGCATTATCGGCCTGGGGAACATGGCCGGCGCCCTGGCCGACCGGGCGCTCGCCGGCGGCAACGCCGTCGAGATTATCGGCCGCGACTCAGCCAAGGCCAAGGAACTGGCCGCCGCGCTCGGCGGCGCCACTGTCGGGACGGCCGGCGCCGCCCCGGCCGGGGACATCGTTATCCTCGCGGTGCCGTACGCCAGCGCGGCGGCAGTGGTGAGCGAGTACGGGGACGCACTACACGGCAAGGTCATCATCGACATCACCAACCCCGTCTCCCCCGATTTCAAGGGCTTTGTCACCCCCGACGGCAGTTCCGGCGCGCAGGAGATCGCCAAGGCCGCCCCCGCCGGCACGCATGTCGTCAAGGCGTTCAACACCCTGTTCTCCCATGTTCTGGCGGCCGGCCCAGTCGAGGGTCGCCCATTGGACGTGTTCATCGCCGGCGACGACGAGCAGGCAAAGGCACGCGTGTCAGCGTTTATCGAGAGCCTGGGACTGCGCCCGATGGACACCGGGCAGCTGCCAATGGCGCGGGCACTGGAGAACGTCGCCCTGTTGCAGCTGGGCCTCGTCGCCCACTCCGTCAAGCACACCAATTTCTTCCTCGGCGTCAGCATTCTCAGCTGAGCACACCCGCACCACCACTTCTCGCACCACATCACGCCAGTCGATCTACGGCACGAGAAGAACAGCCCCTCCATTTACCCTTACAAGGAAGTAGCATGCGCGTTTTCGTCACTGGCGGGACCGGCCATTCCGGTTCGTACATCATCCCCGAACTCATCGCCGCCGGGCACGAGGTCACCGGCCTGGCCCGGTCGGACACGGCCGCGGCGGCGGTGTCCGCACTCGGCGCGAAGGTGCGTCGCGGCGACCTCGAGGATCTCGACGGGCTCAAGGAGGCGGCCGCGGACTCCGACGGCGTCATCCACGTCGCGCACAGGCAAGATCTGCTTCCGTCCGGCGGGATCGACGCCGTGGCCGCCGCGGAGCTCCCGATCATGCTCGCGTACGGCGAGGCACTCGCGGGAACCGGAAAGCCGCTGGTCGCAGCGGGGAGCATAGGCTCGCCCGGGAACCTGGGCCGGCCGGCCACCGAGGAGGACCCGGCCCTTCCCGGCGGCGATGAGTACAAGGGCACCCTGCGGGTTCGTAACGTCGTGGAAACCGCCGTAGTCGGCCTCGCCGAGCGGGGAGTGCGGTCTTCGGTCGTGCGGATTGCCAACATCGCGCACAGCACGACCGACCGTGCCGGCTTCCTCCCCACGCTGATCGCGCTCGCGAAGGAGAAGGGGTTCGTCGGCTACCCCGGAGACGGCGCGAACCTGTGGAACGCCGTGCACGTCCGCGATCTCGCCTCCTTGTTCCGCTTGGCGCTGGAGAAGGGGCCGGCCGGCAAATATTGGCACGCGGTAGAGGACGGGGGCATCCCGTTCCGCGAGGTCGCCGAGGCCATTGGCAGCCGTCTGGACCTGCCGGCCGTGAGCGTTCCCGCGGACGTACTGATGGTGCCGGGATACTTTGGGTTCCTCGCGAACATAGTCACGCAGGACTACCCGGCGTCCAACCTCATCACCCGCCGGACCCTCGGCTGGGAACCCGCTCAGCCCAGCCTGCTCGCCGATTTGGACAACGGCCATTACTTCTCCGCCGGCTGACGGCAGTTCCGTGTGGGTGGCGTGGCCGTCATCGTCTGGGTCAGCCAGCGCCCGGTCTGGACGTGAACGTCGAGTCCCGCACCACCAGCTCCGGCTGCAGCACGATCCGCCGGTGCTGGTGGGCGGCGGCCTCATCGCCGGTCTCCTCGATCAGCAGCTCGGCCGCCGTACGCCCCATCCGGAACGCCGGCTGGCGCACCGACGTCAGCGGCACGGCGGCCGCCGCCGCGAACTCGATGTCGTCGTACCCCACCAGCGCCACCTCCCCCGGCACCGACACCCCGGCCGCGAAGAGGGCCTGGAGCACCCCCAGCGCCAGGAGGTCATTGGCGCAGAACACCGCCGTCGGCCGGGGGGAGATCCCCAGCAGCCGGGCGCCCGCGTCGCGGCCCGAGGCCACGTCGAGCCGCTCGGCCTCGATGTGCACCATCGCCTCCTCCGGCAGCCCCTCCTCCGCGAACGCGCCCCACAGCCCGGTGCGCCGGTCCTGGCACTGCGGGAGCAGCATCGGGCCGCTGACGTAGACCACGGAGCGGTGCCCCTGGGCGATCAGATGGCGCCCGGCGAGCGCACCGCCCTCGATGTCGTCGACCGACACCGAGCAGCCGTCGGCACTGGGCACCTCGCGGTCCACGAAGACGAACGGGATGTCGTGGCGCCGGAAGCTCTCCAGGTTGGCGCCGGTGACATCGGCCGGGGTGACGAGCACCCCGCGCACCCGGTGCTCGGCGAAGAGACTGAGGTAGTCGGCCTCCTCCTCGGGGCTCTGCGCGCTGTTGCACACCATCACCCCAAGACCCGCCTCTCGCGCCGCACGCTCCGCACCGCTCGCCACGTCCACGAAGAACGGGTTCGCCATGTCCAGCACCAGCAGCGAGATGATGCGGCTGCGCCCGGCGCGCAGCTGACGCGCCGACTCCTGGCGTACGTAGCCCAGGCGCTCGATCACGGCCTGCACCCGGTCGCGCGTGGCCTCGGCGACCATCTCGGGCCGGTTGATCACGTTCGAGACGGTACCGACCGACACTCCCGCCTGCCGCGCGACGTCCTTGATCCCCACCATGCGTCCCACGACCCGGGCCTCCGCCTTCCCGCGACCCACCGCGGTCGCGGGAACATGGTAGTGCGCTGTTCGACCGGTCGGGCCGGACCGGGCCGCCGCGGGCCCCGGCCCCGCTCAGCCCCGGGAGCGCACCAGGCTCGATCCGCGGACCACGAGCTCGGGCTGGAGGACGATCCGCTGGTGGCGGTGGTCCCCGGCCCGCTCCCCCGTCTCCTCGATCAGCAGCTCGGCCGCCGTACGCCCCATCCGGAACGCCGGCTGGCGCACCGACGTCAGCGGCACGGCGGCCGCCGCGGCGAACTCGATGTCGTCGTACCCCACCAGCGCCACCTCCCCCGGCACCGACACCCCGGCCCCGTACAGCGACTGCAGCACCCCCAGCGCCAGGAGGTCATTGGCGCAGAAGACCGCCGTCGGGCGCGGGGACATGCCCAGCAGCCGGGCCCCCGCGTCCCGGCCGCAGGTCACATCCAGCCGGTCCACCTCGACATGGCGCAGCGCGGACTCGCCGAGCCCCCGCTCGCGCAGGGCGCGCAGCGCGCCCTCGCGGCGGTCGCGGCACTGAGCCAGCCGCATCGGCCCGCTCACATAGGCGAGGGTGGGATGGCCGAGGCCCAGGAGGTGGCGGGCGGCGAGCTCGCCGCCAGTGACGTCGTCGACCGACACCGAACACCCCTCGGCGCTGGGCAGCACCCGGTCCACGAGGACGAAGGGGATGGTCCGGCGCCGGAAGGAGGCGAGATTGCGCCCGGTCATATCGGCCGGGGTCATCAGCACTCCACGCACCCGCTGTTCGGCGAAGAGCCCGAGGTAGTCGGCCTCCTCCTCCGGGCTCTGCGCGCTGTTGCACACCATCACCCCAAGACCCGCCTCCCGCGCCACACGCTCCGCGCCCCGCGCGACGTCCACGAAGAACGGGTTCGCCATGTCCAGCACCAGCAGCGCGATGATCCGGCTGTGGCCGGCCCGCAGCTGACGCGCCGACTCCTGGCGTACATAGCCCAGGCGCTCGATGGTGGACAGCACCCGGGCCCGGGTCTCCTCGGACACCGAGTCCGGGCGGTTGATGACGTTGGAGACCGTGCCGACCGAGACCCCGGCCTCGCGCGCCACCTCCTTGATGCCCACGCCTGGTGCCATCGTCAGGAGGGGAGGGTGAAGTCGATGACGCGGAGGGCGGAGGGTGTGGTGCCGCTGGATTTCCGCTGGTACATGAACGACAGCACACCGTCCTGGGCGAGCCGGGTGTCGTCCACGACGACCTCGCCGAAGGCGTTCAGCCCGCTGCCGTCGTAGAGGGTCTTCCAGTCCGTCCAGCCCGAGGACTTGGACGCGGCCACGATCCGGCCGTACGGCATCACGGCGTAGGCGTTGTCGTAAGCGTCGAAGACGAGGTGGCTGCGCTGGGTGGAGCCGGGGGCCACCGGGATCTCGGTCTTCTTCCAGGTGCCTGCCGTGTCCTTGAAGACGTGGAAGGTGCGGCCGTATCCAGTCCGGTCGGCCACATAGTCGGTGGTGCACTGCCCGAAGCGGCCGGGGACATAGCTGATCAGGGCGTGGGGTGCGCCGGCGGAGTCGGTGGCCTGGCTCTCCTGGTTCATCAGCGAGTGGTCCGGATTGAGGGGGTCGACGACCGTTCCGGCGTCGCCGACCGCCACCGTGTCGGAGCCACCGGTGGTGCCGACGACGGCGCCCGCCGCGGTGCGCCAGGTGCGGCCCCGGTCGGAGCTGTAGACATAGCCGGTGTCGTGGTTGGTGAGACCGCCGCTCGCGCACATCACCGCGTTGCTCTGCTCGCGCCAGGTGTAGAAGGCGTGCAGCCGGCCGTCGGGCCCGTAGTCGATGCCGTGCAGATACATGTTGCGGGCGGTGCTGGAGCCGTGCTCGCTGCTGTAGGTGCCGACGGCGGAGGACCACTCGCCGAGCGCCCGCCACTTGGTGCCGTCGTACTCGGCGAGCGCGTTGCGGCCGTTGCCGGAGACGCCGACGCGGTAGCTGAGCTGGAGTCGCCCCTCGGGGGTGGCGATGAACTGCGGGTAGGTGAACTGGGAGGTGAGGGCGAGGCCGTCGAGAGTGGTCTGGACGGCGCCGAACTGGCCGGTGGTCCAGGAGTGTCCGGCGGGGTCGTCCACCAGCCCGGCCGCCGACTTCACATAGAAGAAGCCGCTGCTGTGGGAGTCCATGTTCAGGTGCAGCCGGCCGTCGGTCCGCGAGATCCCCATGGAGATGACGTTGTGGGAGTCGTCGGCGGTGAGCCGGTGCGGCAGGGTGACGGTCTGCCAGCTCTGCTGGGTGAGGGCGCGGCGCCCGATGACCGCGCTGCGGTCGGCGGTGTACCAGGCGGCGTACTGATAGCCCTTGTAGGTGAGCAGCCCGTTCTTCTGGAAGGCGTTGTTGTTGACCAGGCCGTCGTACGACACGAAGTAGATTGCTTTCGCGTCGAGTTGGGTGTCGGCGGCCTGGTGCACGGCCGGGTCAGGAGCGGCGGCGGAACCCGCGCCTGTGCTCGGGTCCGCGCCCGCGCCCGGGGTCCCGGCGCCGAGCAGGGCGGTGGCCAGGACGGCGATGGCCAGTGGTCTCATGTCCGTTCCTTTCCTGGTGCGCTTGTGGGGGGGGCGGAGCGAGCTTCTGTCCCCACCCCGCCCCTTCCCGAACCATTGGCTTCGCCCCTGGACCCCGCGAATTCCGGGGGCACCCCGGCCCCCGGGGCCTGGACGAGGCCGGAGCGCCCCGAAGGGGCGGGGGGCGGTGGCGGTGTGGGGCTCCGCCGCGTGGGGGCGGCCGGGCCCCCCGCGGGGGGCGGGGGCGCGCCAACC